>CABUOE010000052.1 GCA_902493155.1 uncultured Eubacteriales bacterium | reverse complement strand
GTTGCAGCTCTTTGTAGGCTTTACCTTTGGGGTGTGCCGACGCTCATAAAGGCCATGCATCTCGCGGAGCATGGCCTTTGTCTGTTTCCGCAGTTCTTCGGTAAACAGCACCTCTTCCCGGCGGCGGGTCTCCCCATAATATAAATATCCCTTTGGCACTTGGCAGCAAAGCATTTCCTCCAGACAGAGCCCCTGCCCGCAGAGCTGAAGCCGGTCAGCGTCGATTTGTTTGCTGCTCCCCCGCTTATACTCCACCGGGACAGGGAGCCAGCACCCCTCCCGCCGGGGCAGGGGCACGCCGCCTTCATCCAAAACGAATTCCACCACGTCGCAGGCGCCGCTGACTCCCAGCTCTGCCGAGCGGATGGACAGCCCCCGCACCGTCAAAAGCCCGCCCCGCTTTTCGGAAAACTCCGGGTCGTGGGCACGCTCGTGAAGGATTTCCCCCTCGACGGTGCGCAGGTTGTCGCTCCAAAGCTGTTCCAGATGGATCAGCGCCCACTGCCGCCGGCAGAAACAGAAGTGCTGGACGCCGGAGAGTTGGAGGAAGTCTTCTTCCCGGTACACACCGCTACCCCCTGACGATGACTTCTACGCCCTCAGGCACCTCGTCCCGGGCGATTTTTACCTCATAGTCCCCGTAGCTGCGGGCGGGCAGCGGGTCGTCGGGAGTTTTCCGCGCCACCTTCACCGTGTCGAAGAGCTTGTAGGACGGGGCGTTTCCAAGCTCGGATGCGTGTTTGAAGATGACAAGCTGCCGCACTACCATTTTGCCTCTCGCCGCCGAGTGATCGTTTTCAAACATATTGACGATGGCCTCCCACAGTAGTTCTAGGTCTTCCTCACTGAAACCGGTGGTCTTGCGGGCCAGATTGGCCGAGACGTAGCCCTCCGCCCGGTACAGGGCATAGGGGACAATGTATTTGTAGCCCATGGTGTTATTTTTGGTGGCCGCGTCCTCCTCGGTGGTGACGGCCAGGCGGGTGATGGTCACCTCCTGGGGCACGATAGGCTCGATGCTCCGGGCAAAGCCCAGCTGAACCGGGCCCCGAACCTGCCCGCAGTTTAACGAATCTTTCACAAAAGTGGTCATGACCGCCCCGAAGGTGCGGATGTCGTAAAAATTTTTGCACATAAAATCCCTAATCTGCAAATCGAGAGTCGGGTCGTCCTTTTTCTTTCCTTTTACCGACTTACTGTCCACGCCGATGTCCGCATACGCTTCCGCGTCGCTGCGGTTTAGGGGCACGCCGCTTTTGATGTAGATGCGGTAGCCGTAAGCGTCCTCCTTGACCATTTCCACATAATCCCGGATTTTCCGCTTGAGGCAGACGTCGGTGACGATGCCGAAGTTGGTTTCCGGGTCAAATCGGGGCATGTTGCCCGCATCGGGGTCGCCGTTGGGGTTTCCGTTTTCCACGTCGAACAATATTACAAAGTCATACCGGTTTTTGATTGGCTCAGCCATTTTGTTTTTCCTCCTCTGCCTTCTTCTCGTTTTTTCCTGCAAACCGCTTTTGGGTCTGGTGGTAGTAGCCGATGTAAAAAGCCCCCTGCTCCTCCTGGGTCATGATTTTTGGGAAGGTCTCGCCGATCCGTTCCATCAAGTCTCCCAGTTGTTTTTTCAGCTCCACGGCAAATCCGGGCTTCTCCCGCTCCAGCACTTTCATATGGCTGTTCTGGAGCTGCAAAAGCTTCGGAAACACCGACAGGGGCGTGGAAGCGGCCGCGATGAAATAACGGTCCTTGATGGTGGTGCTGACGCTGGGAAGCGCCGCCTGCTGGATGTTTTCCAGCAATGAGAAAAGCCGTCCCAGCACATAGGGAAGATAGTTGGTATCATCGTTTAGATTCACGGTATGTACTGCCTCCTTTATCGCTTTATTTTTGCTGTTTTTTAAGAGAAATGCCTTGATGACCGCTGCTTTTTCATAAGGAACTTCTTGCTCCGCCCGAACCCGGAGCAATATGGCGTTGTAAAGGGCCTGAGGATAGGGCGTCCCGTTTAAAATCGCCCCCATCACCCCCTGCACCAGGTTTGGCTGCGCCTCCTTTTTGGAGGCCTTTTTATTGACCGTCTCGAAGAGGAGCCTCCCCACCGATATGAGCTCTTTTTCTACATAGGCGGGCCTCTCGATTTGTAGCCGGTCGTAATGCTCCCAGACGTTTTTCATAAAATGCCCGAAATTGTCCCGATAGAAAAACCGTACCGACACCCGCGCCGCGTTGGGCGAAAGCCCCAGTACGTAAAACCGGCTGTCAGGCTTCAAAACCACGCCGTCCAAGTCGTAGGGCCTCCCCCTCCCCAGCTCGCTCATGGCCCGTTTAAGCGCTCCTTCGGAAAAGGGGATTTTCTCTTCCGGCCCGCTGTCTGTGTCCGGCCGACAAATAAAAATCTCTTTTCCTTCCGTCGCGCCCCCAAAGAGGTCCTGGTATCCCTGTTCCCCCGTCTCCGACCAGTAGACCACCGTGGCGTCACCCATGTGTTGGACGTACTCGCTGTCGGAAGTTAGGTAGTTTAAAGCCGTTGTATAGGCAAAGGCTGCCCGCCTACTCACCGGTGCGTTGAAACTCTGCTCCTTGCCATAGGAACAAAAGGCGTCGGCGTTGAAGGAGACGAGGCTTACGCCGTTGGACTGGCCCCCTCGCACCCCTTTGATCGATGGATGCGTCCTTGCGATGGGGGCTTCTTCCCCTGTGACCAAACACCGGCCCATGACGGTGTTTTGGTCGGTTTCCAGGTATTTTTCATCCCAGAGGGCGACAATTTCGTCGTCCCTGTGGACGAATCTCCCGCCGACCCGGAAAACAAGGCTTCCCCCTTTGAGAATTTCCCTGAGATAGGGCTTTAACACCGGGTTTTCCCTCGCTTTTCCCAACTCCCACCGGTCGAAAAAGGCGCAGACCGCCCTGGCGCGGGCGTTTTCAAGCCCGCTCAACAGTTGTTGATGGAGCGTTTTGCTGGCTACGAAGCACTCCAGCGCCCGCTTTGCCTTTCCCTTGCCGTCCATCCCCAGAAAATAAGCGGGGCTGTCGCAGAGAAAGTTTGGACTGACCCCGGCAGTGCGTTTGTCCTGTTCCGGCACTATCAGCTGGGGCGGCTTGACCGTCTTCCAGGCCGTCGACTCCGATTCGGATTGGAGGGGCAGAACGTCCCGCAGTTCCCCCTCAGGGCCCAGCACCAGCGCAAACTTTACCGTGATAGGACTCCAGCCCGGCCGGGGCGCCGCCCCTTTTCTCAGAAGCGTTTCGTAATACTCGCAGAGGGATTGCAAAATCATCGGATCACCTCGCAGTCTCTAAGGTCCAGTACCCCGTTTATGAGCTTTGCCCGGAAAAAGGTGGGCTCGATGTTTTTAGGGTCGCTGTAATCCATATCGTAAAGCATGTACCCCAGATCCTTTGTCTCGCCGGGATAAGCCGTCTCCGGCTCCCCTCCGGTAAAGCACCTGAAATTCGCCGGGAACTCCCTGCACCCGAAATAGGGGGTGTGATAGCATTTCCCCGATTCCAACCGCCGTTTGACAATGTCCTGAAACTTGCCGGGGTTGTCGGTTTCATTGGCCTTGTCGGTCAGGGTAAAATGGGCCTCGATGACATACCGCACATCTTTGAGTACCATAGCTGCCCGCTGCTGGACGTGGCTGGAACGGTCGATATAAAGCGGCTTTGTCCTGCCGGACATAACCGTCCGGACGTTGCTGGCCGAGACGACTTCATCTACTTCATTGCGGCGGATACCCACAAAGCGGATGGGCTTTTGCACGTAGATGCGGTCGATGTCCCACCGCAGCCCCGGATGCCAGTACACCGCCTCTAATAGTCCTCGGGCGGCCGACGGGGTCATTACGTCGTAGGACACCCGTTCCACCTTCATCTCCGGCCGGGTAAAGAGGGCGTAATCTCCCCAGACCTCCATTCGAATCGCCATAAACAGTCACACACCTTTCTGAAATTGAGCCGGCTTGGCGGTTTTCCCGTTTCACCGCCGCCGGGGTATTGGCAGCCGCAAGCCGGGTTTTCCCCCCTTACTGTTTGCACTGCCGCTGCTTCTCTTTGTAAGGTCAGCCTATTTAAACCATAATCGCTTTTCCGTAATCCCCTTTGAGGGAAAGTCCCGTCTCTTTGGAATACACCGCAGTATCCTCTGTGATCGCGTCCACTGTGAGCACGGCGAGATTTTCTCCCACGATCAAGATATCCCCGGCCCGTTCCAGCTCTTCAAAATGCCCGGGATAAATGTTCACGAGGTAAGGTCCCGCTTCCCGCAGACGTTTTCGGGAGAAATCCCCCTGCAAAAGCGCCTGGCGGATTTTCCGCGCCTTGTCGTCCCAGGGAATGAGAACGGATTTGGTGTCGGTGTCGATCAGCCGGAACCGGCTGTCCACCTCGGGGAAGGGCAGCCGCCCTCCGTGAAACCCGTCCTCGATGATTCGGAGGATATTTTCCTCATCCATCCCCCGCTGACCGAGCATCTCTTCTTCGAACTCGTGAAGGGCGTCGAAATAGGCTCTGATCGCCTCCGGTGAGGCCAAATCCTCCACAAATTCCGCCGTCTCCCGGTAAATCTCAACATATTTCTTGATGCGTCCCGGCGGTTCATCCTCCGGCATAAAAATATACACGAAACTCTCTTCCCAGGGATTTTTTCCCTCCCGGTTGCAGCGCCCGGCGGCCTGAATAATAGAGTCAAGCCCCGCCTCCGCCCGGAACACCGCCGGGAAATCCACGTCCACTCCGGCTTCCACCAGGGAAGTAGCCGCCACCCGGCAGGGAGGTTTGTCCGGGCTCTTGAGCCGCCTGCGTATCTCGTCCAGCACCTCCGACCGATGGACGGGGCACATCAGGGTGGATAGATGGAATCGCCCTTCTTTTGGCAGCTTCAAAAACAGCTCGTAAGCCTGTTTCCGCGTCGCCACCACGGTGAGGGCTCCATTCATGTCCCTCATTCGCCCCGCAATATCCGAAAGGCTCTGTCTCCCGATGTTAACGAGCTTTGTCCGCCGGAAAAACCGATAAAGCTCATCTGTATTGGGACAGATTTCCTGAACCTTCCTTTCATTTGAAAAGAACCGGTCAAGGGAAGGCTGGGTGGCGGTGCAAAGCACTGCCGTAACCCCGTAATCCGCCACCAGCGCGTCCATGGCCGCCGTACAGGGCCGCAGATATTTCAGCGGGAGCATCTGCACCTCGTCGAAAATCACCACGCTCCCGGCGATGTTGTGGAGCTTCCGGCATCTAGACGGTCTGTTCGCGTACAGCGATTCGAAAAACTGTACGCTGGTAGTGACGATTACCGGCGCGTCCCAGTTTTCAGCAGAAAGCCGCAGCTTATCGTCAAACCCGTCGTCGCCGGAGTCGAAGGAAACGTTGGAATGATGCTCCAACACATTCCCCTCTCCCAGCATTTCCCGGAAAGTTTTCGCCGTCTGCTCAATAATTGATGTGTACGGGATGACGTAAATCACTCGGGAAAGGCCGTGTTTCGCCCCGCGATGGAGGGCGAAGGCCAGGGAAGCGGCCGTTTTGCCGCCTCCGGTGGGAACCGTCAGGCTGTAAAGGCCCCGTTCCCCCTTGGCCGCCTCCCGACAGCGCTCCAGAATGTCCCGCCGCATCCGGTTTAAGTCGTTTTGAGGCCGGTTCCATCCCTTTGCCTCGACGTAACGCTCAAACGCCTCCAAAAGAACGGGAATCCCGTCGTAGCCGCCCCGCTCCACTTTTCCTTCCGACATAAAGTCCTCGGTGGCCAGAAAATCCGCATCAGTAAGGGCGGAAAACAGCATCCTGACAAAAAACATCCGCTGAAACTCGGTTTCAAACATCCGCTTGGCCGGCGGGGAAAGAGCCACTTCCTCTGCAAATTTACTGTAATCGGGAATCTTCCGCTCAAGCCGCCCATGGAGGGATGTCTGATCCGGCAAATCCCCCGGCATCCCCTCCTCGGGGAGCCCGCCATGATGCCCCGCGGCGCAGAGAGCCGCCTCCGCCGCTCCCAGCTGGTACAGTTCTTTTGCCCCCGCCGTGGAATGATCCACCTTGGGGCCGCCATGGCGGATGCGCCTTTGAAATTCGCGGCTGTATTTGCCGATGTCGTGGACCAACCCCGTCAGATAACCCAGATCTCCCGCTTCGAACGCTCCGGCGAAGTGCTCCGCCAGCCGGGCCGTCTCACGAAGATGCTCCAAAACCTTCTCTTCCCGAGCTCCGTCCTCGGATTTGTGGGCAATAAAAAGCGGCTCGTTTTCCCCATTCGGGAAACCTTTGCCGCCCGGATTCTCGTCGTCCCTCATGAAAAGCACCTCTTTTCCAGAGATTATTAGGAACATCCCTTTTTCCAGATTATTCTATCATATTCAACATAATATGTCTATATTCACAAATGTATTCTGTCCAAAATAGCATAATTTATCGAAAATACTGCATAAAAGACAAACCCCGGAAGATTTGCTTCCGGGGTTTGTCTTTGCCTGAATTTACTGCTGCGGTAAAACCTCAAATTCCTGAGAACCCATATATCCGGGCGCCAGAGCGTATTTGGGAAACACCACCACCACGTTGCCCGCCTCGTTGATGTAAAAATCCTGGTCGGGATCGATGGACTGAAAACCCATCTCGTCGTGGAAGTACTGCTCGTCGGGATTTTTCTTCTCGTTGGTGGCGATTCCCTCCCGCACCGCTTCATTGCAGCGCTCGATGTAATCTTCCCCCAGCATGTCTCTCAGGGTCAGATCCTTGCCGGTCTCCATGTCGATGTTGTAGTAGTCGCACTCCTCATAGAAGCTGGCCTGGGTCTCCACCTTGGAAACGGTGAAGGAAACGTACTTGTCGTTTTGGCAGTTGATGCGGTAGTCGATGTTAAAGTCCATGGGGATGTACTCGTCCTTCCCCCCGCCGGTGGCCAGGTAGGCCTCAAAAAACTCCTTGGCCCGTACCTTTGCCTCCTCCATCTTCTCGTCGACCCGCAGACGCACCTCTCGGTTGATCCGCTCTTCCAGTTCACTGTTGCCGGTATTTTTCAGCTCCGGCACCTTCATCCGGATGTAGATGGACTCGTCAGCCGCCTCAAACCGGTAAAAGGTGAGCACCTTGGTAAGCCCTCCGATGACCGGCAGGTCGTAAAGATCCATAGCCAGCACCGGAAAGGCGTTTAACGTCACCATAAAGACGATGCAGGCACAGGCCGCGACGCAGGAGGCAATTTTCCCGAGGGAGAAATGCCGCCCGATCTTTTGCAGCCGCCCGCGGCGGATGGCGTCTTGGACCGCCGGACTCAGTTCGCCGGGAATTTCGATGGCGTCGTAGTTTTTTTTCGCCTGCCGCAGTTTTTCTTCCATGGTTTTGCTCCTTTCCGGGCCTACTGCCCAATATCCTTTTTCAGTATCTTCAGCGCGTGGTACAGTCTCGTCTTTACCGTGCTCAGATTGAGCCCAGTCGCCTCGGCAATTTCCTGTAACGGCATATCCTCGAAAAACCGCAAAATGACGATGGTCCGTAATTTGGGATTTAACCGCTCCACAGCCGCGTAGACGTCGAGCCTGCCCGGAAGGTCCTCTTCCGGTGCTTGCTGATCCCACACCCCGTCGGTGGGGATGAGCCGCTTGTTTTTACGGATGTAGTTGAGCCCTTCATTTATGAGAATCCGATAGAACCAGGTTTTTAAGTAGGCGGGCTCCCGCAGGCTTTCCCAATGGGTCAGCGCCTTCACAACGGCGTTCTGCACCACGTCCAGGGCGGCGTCCCGGTCTTTGACGTAGGTATACGCCAAACGGTAAAAGCTCTCCTGATTCTCAATGATGTACTGCTCCAGCTCCTCCATCGGCCGCCCCCTCTCTGTCTTTTTTCTGTATGGTCTGCACGACACGCCTTTTCGCTGTTTCTCCCATATGCGGCCGTTGGACGCCCTTTATCAGCACGTACTTGCAATCATTTATTACCTGTAACGTATTTTTCACACATCTGTGTGACTTTTCAGGTAGTCCATCCACTTGAGGCAGTACTCCTTGTTCAGGTGTACTCCGTCGGTGGACGCCTCTTCCGGCAGCGCCCCGCTGTCCAGCCCTACCGCTTCCGCCACATTCAGGTATACAACTCCTTTTTTCTCGGCCATCTTTTGGATGAGCTCATTATACCGGTCGATTTTCATGTTGTTGTACACCTTGTCCCGGTCAGATTTGGCTTTCGACACCGGCAGGATGGACTGAATGAACACGGTGGCCTCGGGTTGGAGCTTTTTCACCTCGTCCACGAGCTCGCCGTACTTCTGGATGAACACGTCCTCATAGGACCACCCCAGCTCGTTGACCCCCAGCATGATGTACACCTTTTTAAAGGTCTGCTGCTTCATGGCGTCGGGAATCGTCATCTTATTTTCCCCCGACCCCACCACCTTTTTGGTAAAAAAGGTGTCCACCATAAGCCCCTGGGCAGTGTAAAACGTCGCATCCTTAAGCCCGGTGTAGAGCATCAGTCCCTGAGTTCGAGAATCTCCGATGAACGCCGCGTCGCTAAAATAGGAATCGTCCACCGGCTCCAAGGGAGCGGCAGCATCCTCCAGCGCAGCAGTCGCGCCCCAAACACTCGCTTCCTCGCTGCTTTCAGAACTGGGTTCCGTTTCCGGGGCGGTATCAGCGCTTTTTCGGAGCGCCGCCTCGGACTCCAGGGCTTCGTCCCCCGTTCCAGCATCCTCCGGTAAAGCTGCGGTATCAGCGTTCTGAGCCGATTTCGGTGAAACCGCCGTCAGCAAAGACGGCCCCTTTATCAGTAACAGCGCAAATCCCGTCCCACAGAGCAACACCGCCAAAATAAGGGCTGCCGACCTGAAAAACTGGGATTTGAGCCGCCTTCTGCGGTGACTCACCGGCGGATTACCGCCGCTTCCTCTTCCATAGAACCTTTTTGGATCGCCCATCCCCTCACCCTCTCTCAAATCCTTTGTCTGTTAGACGGCCTTAGCCGCCAAAAAGTTTTGGTCCGTCAAAATTTTTGCTTTCATCTGCAAAAAATCCCCAAACCGGCAAAAAAGCGCGCGTATTTTTGGTACGCACGCTTTTTGAATTTCATCATGCTGAGACTGCGTTACACCAACTGGTCGAAGGTGGCCTGAGAAAGTTTCTTATGGACATTCTCTGAAATATCGGCAAAAACCCGGCTGACCTTGCAGTCTGCTTCGCCGCTTCTGGGACAAACGCCGTCCGGCCTTAAACACCGGCTCAGGTAATAAGGCCCCTCGATGACCCCGATCACATCGGCCAACGAAATTTTCTCCGGTTCCCGGGCCAGCTCGTAGCCGCCGGTGGTTCCCTTATAAGAGCGGATGATCCCCCCGGACACCAGCTTACGCAAAATCTTGAGGGCGAACCGTAGGCTCACTTCCGTGTTCTCGGAGATGAGCTTCGCGTCGGCCCGCTTGCCCTGTTGGGCGAGAAAAACGACAATGCGGATGGCATAATCCGATTCTAATGTAATATGCATGTTGACCCTTTCCTTATCGGTTAGTCCAAAAAGTCCTTGAGCTTTTTACTGCGGCTGGGGTGCCGGAGTTTTCTAAGAGCCTTGGCCTCAATCTGCCGAATGCGCTCACGAGTTACGTTGAACTCCTTGCCCACTTCTTCCAGAGTGCGGCTTCTGCCGTCCTCCAGCCCGAAGCGCAGACGCAAAACCTTCCTCCCGGGGCGTCAAGGTGCCTAAAACGTTTCCAAGCTGTTCTTTTAACAGGGTGTGGGAGGCGGCGTCCGCCGGAGACGGCGCGTCGTCGTCGGGGATGAAGTCGCCTAGGTGGCTGTCCTCCTCCTCACCGATAGGGGTCTCGAGGGAAACCGGCTCCTGGCTCACCCGCAAAATTTCCCGTACCTTGTCCACCGACATGTCGAGTTCTTGAGCGATTTCCTCGGCGCTGGGCTCGTGGCCATTCTTGTGCAGGAGCTGACTGCTCACCTTTTTGACTCTATTGATGGTCTCCACCATATGCACCGGGATGCGGATGGTCCGGGCCTGATCGGCGATGGCCCGGGTGATGGCTTGTCGGATCCACCAGGTGGCATAGGTGGAAAATTTAAAGCCCTTGGTGTGGTCGAATTTCTCGACGGCCTTGATGAGCCCCAAATTTCCCTCCTGAATCAGGTCGAGAAACTGCATTCCACGTCCTACATACCGTTTTGCGATGCTGACCACCAACCGGAGGTTTGCCTCGCTTAACCGCTGTCTTGCCACCGGGTCGCCCTGTGCCATCCGCTCGGCCAGCTCGATTTCCTCGTCGCTGGAAAGCAGCGGCACCCGGCCGATTTCCTTCAGGTACACCTTCACAGGGTCGTCGATGTTGACGCCTTCGGCCACTGCGGCGCCCTCTTCCGTTTCCAAAGGTACGTCGTTTTCCAGGTCGAGATCCAGTTCTTCTTCGATGTTGAAGTCCTCGATGATTTCGATGTTGAGATTTTCCAGCGAGTCGTAGAGCTTATCCATCTGCTCCACATCAAAATCCAATTCCTCCAAAGCGTCGGTAATTTCCTTGGTGGTCAGCTTGCCTTTGAGCTTTCCCTGCTCCATCAAGTCGCTGACTGCTGTTTTTTTATCGGCACCCATTGCAAATTCTCCTTTTTCCTTCCAAAATGTTTGAGACGTCTGCCGTCCCTTCCCCTTTTACGGCTGCTTCTTTTTCTCTCGCAGCTTGTCGACCACCTCAAGCAGTTCTGCGTCACTGAGGTCGCCTGCGCGGTTCATTGCCTTTTTATATTGATAATCTAAAAGGGTTTCGATGTAATCGTCCAGCGCTTCCCTGGACAGCTGCATTTCGCTCTGCCGGGCGAGAATCCCGCTGAATCTGGCGATTTTCTCCCCCGAAAGCTCGGGATTGAAGTCTATCAAACTAATACCATTATTATTTTGTAGTTTTTGTAACATTATTCCAAAGATCTCCCGGTTACAGTCGGTAACAAAGGCATCTGGGGTGATTTTTTGCAAAATGTAGCTAAGATGGTCCTGATTTTTATAAAGAAAGGCGATGATTCCCTCTTCCGCCAAAGCCACCTGCAGGTTGGCCGCCCGCTGGGGGTTCTGCCGGTCCACCGGCTGATTGCGCCCCACCTGGATGTCAGACCACTGTTTTTTCTTCTCCCGGCGCTCTTTGCGCTTTAAGAGAGATTCGATGTTCGAGAAAATCGTTTCCTTCAAAACGCCGGTTTCCTTAGAGAGCACCCCGGCGTAGATTTCCCGCTCGATAGGGCTCTGCACCGTGGCCAGATATTTAGACGCCTCGGTGAGATAGGCCGCCTGCCCCTCGGACAGGCTGATATCATACTTTGCCTTGATGACCGAAAGCTGATACTCTGTGACGTTGTTGGCCCCGTCTAAAAGCATTTTAAACCGCTGAGTTCCGAACTTTTTGATGTACTCGTCCGGATCCTTGGCTCCTTTCATGTTGAGGATTTTCGTCTGTACCCCCACTTCGTCCAAAAGCCCCACCGCCCGGTTTGTTGCGGTGCGCCCCGCCCCGTCGGAGTCGTAGGCGATGATGACTTCCTTGGCGTAGGAGGAAATGAGCCGCGCCTGCTCGGAGGTGAGCGCCGTTCCCAGCGTGGCTACCACATTTTCGAATCCCGCCTGGTTGACGGCGATCACGTCCATGTACCCCTCTGCCAGAATCAGCCGGCTGTCGCTGATATGATTCTTCGCGAAGTTCAGGGAAAAGAGATTTTTGCTCTTTTTGAACACCGGTGTGTCAGCGGAATTGAGGTACTTGGGCTTTGAGTCGTCCAGCACCCGTCCTCCAAACCCGATGACGTTTTTCTTTAAATCGATGATGGGAAAAATGACCCGGTTTCTAAACATATCGTAGCAGGAGCCGTTTCGCCCTTTGCTGGCCACCGCCGCCGCGATCATCTGCTCGTCCGAAAAGCCCTTCCCCCGCAGGAATTTTCTGAGGTTGTCCCACCCAGGCGGCGCGTAACCGAGACCGTATTTCACGACGGTCTTGGGACTTAGCTGCCGCGTGGCAAAATACTCCATTCCCGGCTTTCCCGCTTCGGATTTTAAGCACTCGTGGAAAAATCGGGCAGAAAGCCTGTTAATTTCCAAAATTACCGGTTTCAGGCGGGACGAGACGTCCTCCCGCCCGTCCTCGGGGAGCTGGAGCCCCACCCTTTCGCTCAAAAACCGCACCGCCTCCACGTAGTCCAGATTTTCGATCCGCATGATGAAGGAAATCACGTCCCCCCCGGCCCCGCAGCCGAAGCAATAAAAGGACTGGCTGTCGTTGTAGACCACCATGGAGGGGGTTTTCTCGGAATGGAAGGGGCAAAGACCGGTGAGGTTGCGGCCCGCTCTTTTCAGCTGGACGTAACTTGAGACGATACTCTCAATGTCGCAGCTCATTTTTAACGTTTCGATAAAACTTTGAGGGATCGTCTCTTCTTCACTCCTTTGACCAGAATTTCGGGATAAATAAGGCTTCGTACTGGTTAACGGCGTACTGGTCCGTCATGCCAGCAATATAGTCGCAGATGACCCGCTCTCTGGGGAATTTTTCCATCAGCGACCGGTAAAACTCCGGCAGCTTGTCCAGGTTTTTCAGGTAATAGCCGTAGAGCTTTTCGACGAGGGCCTCCGCCTTGCTCTCCTGCCCTTTGGCCACCGGATTGGTGTACACGTACTCAAACATAAAGCTTCTGAGGGAATTGTGGGCCTTCTCCACCTCCGGGTCCATTTTAATGTCGTCAGAGCTGTTCTCGACGACGGAGCGGATGATGGTGGTAAGACGCTCTGATTTGCTCCGCCCCAGCACATATACCGCCTCAAAAGGCAAATCGCCCTCACTTAACACTTCAGCCCGCACCGCGTCCTCGATGTCGTGGTTG
>CABUOE010000051.1 GCA_902493155.1 uncultured Eubacteriales bacterium | reverse complement strand
GGCATCGAAATGTCAAACAGCGCCTGAACCGCGTCACGGTCGCAGGCATTTCGCGATAAATCGCAGAGGGAAGCCATGCCCACCAAATGTCCTTCCTGCACCACCGGTACCCGTCGAATCTGGTTGCGGCACATCTCTTTTGCCAGTTGATCCACCGATGCGTCGGGACTCACCTTCACCACCGAGGAAGTCATGATTTCCTCCGCCTTACAGTTTTTGGGATCTTTCCCATTGGAAATACAGCGCAGCACAATATCCCGGTCGGTCAAAATCCCGCAAATCTCTTCGCCGCTCACCACGGGAACTGCGCCGATACCATGCCTTCCCATAATTTTTGCCGCCGTTTCGGCTGAATCTTCTCTGGACACCGTCACAACCGACGGAGTCATCACATCTCTTACCTGCATCAATTGTCCACCTCCTATTTTTAGGAAGTATGCCCCATTTTACAGTAGCTTATCCGTTTTTTGGGCTGGTCTTTTTCTCAAAAATCCCACTTTGATTATTTTTTTCTTCTTTGCGCCATATAATATTCCATAGTTACGAAACTTCTTTGTCCGACAGTTAGCCTTTTTGAGCAACTGCTGTATCTGCTTGTCGAACCAGAAAGTTATCCACAAGATATTGGTAATAATGGGGATAAATTCTGCCCTTATTTCTTTTTCTGGTGGAACAACATATAATCCGCTTTGAGGAAAGCCGCCTGGGTTTTGGCGTCACATACTTCACCGGTAATGACATCCCGCATCAAATCCGCATAGGGCATCTTGACGACTTCCAAAAATTCATCGGCGTCCAGCTTGGGTTCTACGAACTTCAGATCCATTGCAATATACATATGGATTACTTCGTCATCATAGGCGGGAGAAGGATAGAGATCCCCGATATAAACCAGTTTTTCGGGGATAATACCGGTCTCCTCCTTTAATTCACGCAGGGCGCATTCATGAGGTTCTTCCCCCTCGTCCATCTTTCCGGCGGGAATTTCGGTCAGTACCTTTCCAAACGGATAACGGAACTGTCGTACCACAACTACTTTATAATCGTCCATCAGTGGAACCACGCAGGCTGCCCCTTTGTGGCGGACGACTTCACGGGTGGTTTCCTTCCCATTGGGGAGTGTAACCACATCCCGTTCCAGTTTTACAACGCGCCCTTCGAAAATCACTTCCGAAGAAACCTTTGTCTCGGTAAAATTTTTATTTTCCATTCTCATTACTTCCTTTCTCAAGCTATAATTTTATCAAATCACAAGGAGGAAACCATGTGAAACACGATTTTCTGCCCAGTTATGATCACACGTTAAAAGCGATTGCAAATATTTGTGAAGCGTATCCCCAGCTTCACCTTCATTCCATCGGAAAAAGCGTCCTCAAACGGGATATTTGTGCCCTGTCAGTCGGAAATGTGGAAAAAGGCGCCACCCTCTTCGTAGGCGGAACCCACGGCCAGGAATGGCTCACCGTCTCTCTGCTGCTTCTATTTCTGGACGATTTGCTTTCCTCCATTCAGTCGGGAGAACCCTTAGAGGAAATCGACTTTTCTCTTGCCCTTCAGAAACGGGGGCTTATTATCGTCCCCGCTCTCAATCCAGACGGCATCGAAATCGCCTTATACGGCCCCAAAAGCGCCAAGTGGCGCAAAAATTGCGTCCAAAAAATCTTGGCAAGAAGTGAGCTCACCTGGCAAGCCAACGCCCGCGGCGTGGACTTAAACCACAACTTCGACGCGGGCTTCCCAATCCTCCAGAAGCTGGAACGGGAAGCAGGCTTTTGCGGGCCCTCCCCTCGCCGGTACGGCGGGAAACACCCGCTTTCCGAACCGGAAAGCAGAGCTATCGTAAAATATGTCCGCAAAAATAATATCAGCAGACTTTATGCCTTTCATTCCCAAGGAGAGGAAATTTTTTACGAATACGATAGCATTCCCGTCCCTCAGGGAGAGGAAATCGCCCAGACTCTGTCGAAGCTCAGCGGCTACGACCTGGTGGAAAACGCAGGGTTATATTCCCACGGCGGCCTCAAGGACTGGTTTATCAAGGAATTCCGCCGGCCGGGATTTACGATCGAAATCGGAAAAGGCGAAAATCCCCTTCCCCTCTCCGACTTAGACTCCATTTATCGGAAAATACGCCGTATGATGGCGGCGGCGGTCATTTTGTAGTTTTGCTCCCCTTTTTGCGAAAAACCACCAGCTTGCTGGCTACGTAATTGAATATAACCACAAAAACATTGGAGATAAGCTTCATCCATTTGTCGTTAAATCCCATGGTATCCACAAATAGCCACATAAATCCGACATCCAATATGCCGGACAGCGCCCGCGCCCCGAAAAAGGAAACCACTTCAAAGGAGAGGGCTTTCCACCCCCGCGCTTTTGACCGAAAAACAAAAATCCGGTTGGTAACATAGGCAAAAATCACCGACAAAACCCAGGCGATAATTGTAGGCACCGTCGTAGTTTCAAACAGTGGAGCAAACAAAAGATAAGAAACGTAGTTGACCAGCGTCGTCAACACGCCGAAGATCAGATAGGAAATGAGTTCCCGATTTTTCCGAAGCAGTTCTTTCATGTCCAGGATACACACCTTCTTTATTGAAATCCCTATTTTCACAAACGCTTTCCCTTCAAAATGCATATAATGCCCTGTCAGGACTATTTTTTGTATCGGAAAGCGAGGAGTCTATGCCAAATTCCTATGATTTAGTGGAGATCCCATACTATCGGGATCAGGCCGTGGCCTATGCCAACTACTGGGCATACCGGCGAAACCCCAATTATTATTCCTTTGACCAGATTGGCGGAGACTGCACAAACTTTGTTTCCCAGGCACTCTATGCCGCCAACGGGGTCATGAATTTTACACCTACTTATGGCTGGTACTATTTGAGTATTGATGACCGGGCACCCGCCTGGACAGGGGTCGTCTATCTCTATAATTTTCTTACTACCAACAAAGGCCCCGGCCCCTTCGGCCACGAAGTGCCTTTGGAGGAAGTGATGCCCGGCGACGTCATTCAGATGGATCTAAACGGCGAGGAATTCGGTCATTCGGTCATCGTCACATCTATCCGCGGTGAACCTAATCCCGACAACATCTGGATCGCAGCCCACGACATGAACGCAAACTGCCGCCCTATTGCAACCTACGACTATTACCGGATTCGCGCCATCCATATCGACGGCGTGCGGTATTTCCACCGTGGCGAAGTGCAGCAGTCCAATTTCTTTGAAAGCCTGCTCCGTCCCCGCAAACCGATGATAGGGTCGGAAACGCCGCCCCAACAGTAAATCTGTCAAAAAAGAGGCTCAGAAGTCTGAGCCTCTTTTTCATTGTTTTCTCATATCCCGCTCGGTTCCGGATTGGAGGAAATCGTTCCTCCCAAAGGATCCGATTTGGGTTCGTCATCCAGCGGATTTTTCGGGGTGTAATCCAATTCCCCCTTCATCAGCTTGTCAAAGGTCGCCGCATCAATCTTCTCGTTCTCCATGAGGTAATGGGCCACTTTGTGAAGCTCCGCCATATGGGTGTTCAAAATATCCTCCGCCTGCTGATACCCGGTGTCGATAATCTCGCGGATTTCGCTGTCGATTTCCGCGGCCACGTTCTCCGAGTAATTTCTGGTGTGATTGAAATCCCGACCCAGGAATACTTCACCCTCATCCTGTCCGTAGACGATAGGGCCCAGCTTCTCGCTGAAGCCGTAGCGGGTCACCATGCTTCTAGCGATTTTGGTCGCCCGTTCGATGTCGTTGGAAGCGCCGGTGGAAATATCGTCCAGCACCAGCTTTTCCGCCACCCGGCCAGCAAGCAGGGTGACGATTTCCTCTTTCATTTCCTTGCGCTGCATATAGCTCTTATCGTGCTCCGGCAGAGACAGAGTATACCCGCCCGCCATGCCGCGGGGGATGATGGAAACCTCGTGAACCGGATCCTGTGTCTCACTGTAGTAGGTGGTCACCGCATGGCCCGCCTCGTGGAAGGCGGTCAGGCGCTTTTCTCTGTCTGAGATGACCTTGGAGCGCTTTTCGGGGCCCGCAACCACCTTAATGGTCGCCTCCTCGATGTCCTGCTCGGTAATGGCTTTTTTACCTTTCCGGGCCGCCAATAGAGCCGCCTCATTCATCAGGTTTTCCAAATCCGCGCCGGTGAATCCGGCAGTCGTCTTGGCGATAACCGAAAGGTCCACGTCAAAGCCCAAGGGCTTATTTCTCGAATGAACCTTGAGGATTTCCTCACGGCCTTTCACGTCGGGGTAGTTGACCACTATCTGACGGTCGAAACGGCCCGGGCGCAGCAGCGCCGGGTCGAGGATATCCCGCCGGTTGGTAGCCGCGATGACGATAATGCCCTCGTTGGAGCCAAAGCCGTCCATTTCCACCAGTAACTGGTTTAAGGTCTGCTCTCTCTCGTCGTGGCCGCCGCCAAGTCCTGCACCGCGCTGACGGCCGACAGCGTCAATCTCATCGATAAAGATGATAGAAGGGGCGTTTTTCTTCGCCTGTTCAAACAAATCCCTAACGCGGGAGGCGCCGACGCCGACGAACATCTCGACGAAGTCGGAACCGGAGATAGAGAAAAACGGTACGCCCGCTTCCCCCGCCACAGCCCGTGCCAGCAAGGTTTTACCGGTACCGGGAGGGCCGATGAGCAGAACGCCTTTAGGGATTCTCGCACCCAACTCATTGAACTTTTTGGGGTATTTTAAAAACTCGACGATTTCCGCCAGTTCTTCTTTTTCCTCATCCGCACCCGCCACTTCGGCAAAAGTGGTCTTTTTGCCCATCTGGACAGGATTTTTCATATTGGCCTTGCCGAACTGGCTCATTTTGCCGCCGCCATTCGCCTGCTTGAACATAAAAAACCACAGCGCGCCCATGCCGATAATCAGCACCAGATAGGGCACCATGCTCCAAAGCCAGCTGTTGTCGGTAGCCCTCTGCCAGTCATAGTTCATTTTGGCATCGGGGTGCTCGTCGTTATAGGCTTCAATATAAGGCTGAACCGTCTGGACAAAAAACTGGGGGCTGGGCACCAGGTAAACGATTTGCTTATCGGTGCCATTTTCGTTGACCGTCATGGTCAGCTCGCCGCTGCCTAAATCCAGATCGTATTTTTTTACCTTTTGTTCCTCAAAGTAATATAAGATTTCAGAATAGGTGTACTGTTTTTGTTGGGGCATCATCATCCGCATGATATAGGAAGAACCGATCAGCAAAACAGCGATGACTGCAATCATTAAAACGATGGATCCGCCTCGTTTTTTCTGCAATCAAACCACTCCCTTCGGTATATTATTTTTTATAATTTGCTTTCTTTTTACCACATTTTATGTGGTAAAATCCATCAAAGATGGTTTCAAAAGGCACTCGCCTTTTGAAAAAGTAAATTGTTAAAAAATAGTTGCAATCCGGATTGCGGATTGCACTTGCCTGTTCGATCAGGCAAATTGCGGGCATTTCATGCCCGCAACTATACTATTTTTTATTAATACGAATCGTTTTATTTCGTATAGACTTCCGGCTTTAAAACGCCGATATACGGCAAGTTTCTAAACTTTTCATCGTAGTCGAGGCCGTAGCCCACAACAAATTCATCGGGCACGGTAAAACAGCAGTAATCCGGAGTCAAAGGAGCTGCCCGGCGTTCCGGTTTATCCAGCAAGGTCGCGATACGGATAGACGCCGTCCCCCTGTCGGAAAGCATTTTGGTGATATAGTGAAGGGTCTTTCCACTGTCTAAAATGTCCTCCACAATGAGAAGATCCAAACCATGGAGGTTGATGTCCAAGTCCTTGATGATCTTGACGACGCCGCTGCTCTCAGTACCAGAACCGTAGCTGGACACACACATAAAATCGATCTGGCAGGGCACGGTGATTGCCCGCATCAAATCCGCCATAAAAACAACAGAGCCCTTGAGCACGCTGACCATCATCAAATTTTTCCCAGCGTAATCCTTACTGATCTGGGCGCCCAGTTCCTTTACTTTTTCTGCAATCTGCTCTTCGGTGAGCAGTACCTGCTGAATTGCATTTTCCATGACTTGTCTCCTTCGTGTATTCCTACGGAAGTCTACTGCTCTTCGGTTATCAGCAGCATCCGCTTGGTGTCCTCTGTTACAGCCGCCCGCCTACTGACACCCAGAAACTCCGCTGCGAGAATCCCCACGTCATCACAGACGACTAAGGCCCTCCGCCGGTCAGCTACAGGCACTTTTTTTTCGTTAAAAAACTTCTTGAGCGTTTTAGTCCCGTTGCTTTTCATGGTTTTGAGCCGGTCGCCGCCCAGCTTCTGCCTGAAAACCAACTTACCAATTATTGTATCATAATCCAAGGCAAAAATTAATAAGTTTTTATAAATTTTTTCGAAATGAGCTACGTCTTCCCGGCCCAAAACCTGTAATTTCAGTGTTCTGCTCCTACAAACCGAAAAATTCCCTGAAACTTCATTGTATGCGACAGTGATTTGGGACGTTCCTCCCGCTTTAGGAAGTTCTGTTTCCAGCCGAAAAAATGCAATTTCCGGCGCAGTCTCCTCGAAAAATAGTCTGCTCCCTTTTGCCTTCAGGTAAACATTCCGCCCCATTTCCTGACGGCCCTCTCCGGTCTGTAACAATCGGGTCACCCTGTCGACGTTTTGATACTCCAGCGGGAAATCGAAATACTCTAAAATTTTCACAGAGATTCGGGATAAAATAACCTCCGGCTGCCCGGTAATAGGCTCTAACGATAGAAAGCCATCCCTCTGCATCTCGTTCCACAGGCCACAGGCCATGCCATCTAGGTAGTCCTCGTCCTTTTGCAGCGCTGTAATCATCCTATCAAAGCTCCTGTCCGCCGACGGGTTGATTTCAAAAAACTTGGGGATGATTTCAGCGCGGATTTTATTCCGCAGATAGTCAGTGGACAAATTGCTGCTGTCGGTTACAAACGAAAGCCCTTTCCGCCGGCAGTAATCCTCCACATCCTCCCGGGTACACTGTAAAAGCGGCCGGACAATATTGCCCCGCACAGCCGGTATGCCGCAGAGGCCCTTGAGCGCCGTCCCACGAATCATGTGGAAAACCACCGTCTCCATGTTGTCTGAGATGGTGTGGGCGGTGGCTATCATGCCGTCCGTCCCCGCGGCTTCTTCAAAAAACCGATACCGCAGGTCTCCACGGACAAGCCGGTTTCGGCTGCCAATTTTGCTACATCAATCTGTTTTACCTGGAGCGAAACCCCATATTGCCGGCAAAATTCCCGTACAAAGTTCTCATCCCGCAGGCTCTCTTCCCCCCGGAGGCAGTGGTTTAGGTGAACCGCTTCTACCGTCAGCCCCAAGTCCTCCCGGAGTTCCATAAGACGATAAAGCAGGGAAACCGAGTCCGCACCGCCGGAAAAACCGACGACGACCCGCTTTCCCTGCAAAAATTCTGTCGAAAACTTGTCCTCAAAGTGCTTTTTGTTATTGCTCATCGCGATACAGCTCCACGTTGCTGAACCTGGTGTATTCACCCTGCCAGCCGATGGTCACGTCGCCGGTGGAACCGTGACGGTTTTTAGCGACGATGCAGGTGGCGGTGTTTTTATTGGCGTCATCCTCTTCCTCGGAATAATAGTCCTCGCGGAACAGGAACAAAACGATGTCGGCGTCCTGCTCGATAGAACCAGACTCTCGGAGGTCCGAGAGCATGGGCCGATGCCCTTGCCGCTGCTCCGCCGCACGGGACAGCTGAGACAGACAGATGACCGGAACATTAAGCTCTTTGGCCATAATTTTCAGGCTTCTCGTAATCTGAGAAATTTCCTGCACTCGGTTATCGATACGGGAACCGGTGGTCATCAGCTGCAAGTAGTCGATGATAACAAGTCCCAGATTTTTCAGCCGCCTTAGCTTCGCCTTCATCTGAGCCACCGTCATACCCGCCGTATCGTCCAGATAGATGGAAGTGCCGCTGAGCTTCTGGGCGGAAACCGCCAACCGGGACCATTCCTCCGTCTCCAGATGGCCGGTTCGCAGCTTGTCGCTGACAATCATCGAATCGGAGCAGAGCATACGGGAGACCAGCTGTGGATTGGACATTTCCAGCGAAAAGACCGCCACATCCGCGTCGGTTTTCAGTCCCACGTTAGCCGCAATGTTCAGCGCGAAGGAGGTTTTACCCATACCGGGACGCCCCGCGATCAGGATAAGGTCGGACTTGTTGAGGCCCGAAATCATCACGTCCAGGCCGGTAAAACCGGTGGGAAGTCCGGTAAAGCGGGTGTCGTGCTTGGCGTGCATCTGGTAAATATCGTCGTAGACTCCAATGATGACTTCGCTGATGGGTTTGAGCTCCGAAACCTGCCGTCCCTGCCGGATGTCGTAAATCTTCTGCTCGGCGGAATCGAGAAGCTGGGTAGCCGAACCCTCCCCTTCCCGGACGGAAGAAGCAATATCGGTGGCGGCAGACAGCAGGTTACGGAGATAGTATTTCTCCACCACGATATCGCAGTAATGGCTCAAATTCGCCGTCGTCGGCACCAGCTCCATCAGATGAAGCAGATACGTTTTGGCGTTTTGGTCGCTGTCAAAAATATCCGCTCGTTTCGCCTCGTCCAAAAAGGTGACGAAGTCAATGGGTTTTGACTCGCTGAACATCTTGAGCATCAGGGAGAAAATATCCTGATGCTGAGAGGTGTAAAACACCGCCGGCGACTTGATTTTATTCATGATGTCGGTCAGCAGTTCCGGGTCGATGAGAACGCTTCCCAGCACCGACTGCTCTGCCTCCAAATTATAGGGGAGGTTTTGACCGTATTCGTTTAAGTTTTCATCCATGGTGGGCACCCCTTTTGGCTCATTGGGAAAATAAAGCGTCCTTATGGGTAAGGACGCTAAAAATTACTGTTCGGAAACCTGGACCTTCATGGCTGCGACTACTCCATTATGTAACTTCACATCGAAGCCGAAGGTGCCGAAGGCCTTGATTTCGCTCGACAGAGTGATTTTCTTCTTATCTACTTCCAGTTGATACTCCTGCTTCAAAGCGGAAGCAATCTCCTTAGCCGTCACTGCGCCGAAAAGTTTGCCGCCGTTGCCAGCTTTTGCAGTTACATGAACGGTTTTGCCGTCCAGACGCTCTTTCTCCGCCTTAGCGTTATCCAGTTCCATCTGCGCGTGATGGGCCTTTGCCGCATCCTGCGTTTTTTTATTGTTGATGGCGCCGGCAGTCGCTTCCATAGCGAGGCCCTTAGCCAACAGGAAATTTCTCGCGTATCCGTCAGCGACATTCACAAGATCGCCCTTTTTGCCGCTTCCCTTGACATCCTGCAACAGAATTACTTTCATGTCCATTACTCCTTTGTCTTACGATTTCTCTTGAAAATACTGATCGATGCTCTCTAACAGCATCTGTTTTACTTTTTCTATTTCCAGGCCTTTGATTTGAGCACCCGCCATGGTATGATGGCCGCCGCCGCCCAGTTTTTCCATAATCACCTGAACATTGATAGCCCCCATCGACCGGGCAGAAATGTTGATGATCCCGTCGATCTCATACAGGACGAAGGAGCCATCCACCCCATCGATTCCCAAAAGTTCATCTGCTGCCTGAGGCGCCACTACACGCATGTCGTCCGACGAATAATCACTTTCCGCCACGGCACAGCCCTTGTAAATCTGGGCGGCTGCCACGATACGGGTCTTCCGCTGATAGGAGTCCATGGTGCTGGCGAACAGCTTTCGCACAATGACAGTATCTGCGCCAATACGTTTGAGATAGGCCGCCGCCTCAAAGGTACGCACACCGGTTTTCAGGACGAAATTGCGGGTGTCCAGCATAATGCCGGAAAGCAACGCCTGTGCCACCACCGAATTGATCCGGCAGTTGTCCCCCATGTACTGAATCAGCTCCGCCACCATCTCAGAGGCCGAGGAAGCGTAGGGCTCGTGGTAGAAAATCACCGCGTTTTCGATGTGGTTTACCATCTTACGGTGATGATCGATAACCACCACGGTTTTGCAGCGGCGGTACACCTCCTCCGATTCCAAAAGGTTCTCGGTGTGAGTGTCGCAGATGATGAGAAGCGTATTGGGGGTGATCCGAAACTGGGCCTCCGCAGGGTCGATGAAAAGATCGGCACATCCCTGTTGACTCAGCATATCGATGAGGATATTGGCTAAGTTTTTGTTCCGGTCGATGACTACGTCGGCGTTTTTGCCGATGCTCCGGATGGCGTAGGCCATACCCACCGCCGCCCCGACGCAGTCCAGATCCCCGAATTTATGTCCCATGACCAGCACCCGATCCGCCGTCGCAATCAGCTCCGACAGGGCGTTGGCCACAATGCGGGTCTTGACCTTGGTGCGTTTTTCCACGCCCTTGGAGACGCCGCCATAAAACTCGTAAAGGGTCTTGTTTTTGATAACAGCCTGATCACCGCCGCGCCCCAGTGCCATATCCAGCGCTTGCCGCGCAGAAACTTCGCTCTGCATAAGCGTCTCTTCTCCCCGGCCGACGCCGATGGAGAGGGTGACCGGCAAATTGCCCGCCGTCTGAATCTTTCTGATTTTGTCGAGAATGTCAAACCGGGTCTCGATCATTTTTTCCAGATGCTGTTCCTCGGCTACCACCAAGAATTTATCACCGTCATACCGTTTGATAAAGCTGCTGGTCATATTGCTGATAAATTCTTCCAGTGTGGTATCGATTTCCCCTAAAATCCTCGATTTTTCGCTCTCTTTGGCCTGCTGCATGATTTCGCCATAGTTATCGAGCATAATGAGCATCACCGAAGGCCGCGTCAGCCGATAAAGAGTCGCCTCCTGCTGTACCTGGGTGACATCCAGAAAATAGAGGGTGTAGAGCTTGACATCATTTTCCTCTTTCTCAACGCCCAAAACCCGGTACCAGCGGTTTTCATAGGAAATAAGCTTCCCTTCCGTCGTACAGAATTCAGGCAGAGGCTCCGTTGTAATCAAATCAACATCGGTTCCGTACAAATCGTCCTTGAGCAGTATTTTTTCGCTGAAGGACGGACTGTACCAGATAATTTCCCGTCCTTCTGTGGCGATGATGACCGGCAGAGGAAAATTGTGCAGATAATTTCGCTGGCTGGTGTCCAGCTGGCCCACAACACCATCCATCATTTTGTACACCTTCTGATAGACGTTGTGCACCTGCCAGACGACTAGGCCGTCCACCGCCAGCACCAGCGGCAATACGATAAAAAACAGAATGGGATTGATCATCCATAGAGTCCCTGTGAGGATAAGGGTAACGGCCATCAAAAGAAACAGATATCCTCTGATGCCCCAACTCTTTCTGTCTTTCATAACAAAGCCCTGGCCTTTCCGGTAAAATCATCCGCATAGCGGTTATCAAATTTATCCCAAACGTTATATTTCCATAATAATCGGCAGAATCATCGGATCCCGTTTCGTCTTTTTGTAGATAAAGGACGAAAGCTGATCTTTCACTACTACCTTCAACGCGCTCCACTCTCGGACATTGCGTTCCTGGCAGTCGTCCAGCGCCTTTCGCACCAAGTGCCGCGCATCTTCCATCAGCTGTTCGGATTCCCGGACATATACAAAGCCCCGGGAAACGATATCAGGGCCGGCGACAACAGTGCCGGACTCGCTCTCGATGGTAACGACGACAATAATCAAACCGTCCTGCGCCAGGTGTTTACGGTCACGAAGGACAATGGAGCCCACGTCTCCGACGCCATAGCCGTCCACAAAGACATGGCCCGCTTCGACGGAGCCGTTGACTTTCATGTTCTCGCCGTCCAGCTCGATGACCTGCCCCAGGTCACTGATCAGCATGTGGTCGGGCGCGATGCCCAGCTCCTGGGCCAGCGCCATATGCTGTTTTAGGTGCTTGTACTCGCCGTGAACGGGGATGAAGAACTTCGGCTTGACGATGGACAGCATCATCTTAAGCTCCGCCTGACAGGCGTGGCCGGATACATGCACATCGTACATGGATTTATAGATGACTTCGGCACCCAAACGCATCAAGTCGTTAATGACGCGGGTAACATGCTTTTCATTTCCAGGAATCGGGTGAGCGGAAATGATGATGAAATCCTCGCTGGTCACGGATACTTTACGGTGGTCTCCCGCCGCCATTCGGGATAGGGCTGACATAGGCTCACCCTGACTTCCAGTAGTCACCAGCACCAATTTATTTTTAGGATAGCGTCCGATGTTGTCAATATCGATCATCACGTCTTTGGGGACATTCAAATACCCCAGTTCGATGGCCTTTGCTACTACGTTGACCATACTGCGGCCGGAAACAGCCACCTTTCGGCCGGTTCTTGCCGCGTTGTCCACAATCTGCTGAATGCGGTGGATATTGGAGGCAAAGGACGCAATGATGATCCGCTTGTTGCCCGCCTGATGGAACAGGTTTTCAAAGGCGACGCCCACGTTGCGCTCGCTTTCGGCGAAGCCGGGCCGCTCGGCGTTGGTGGAGTCGGAGAGCAGGCAAAGAACGCCTTTTTTCCCCAGTTCGGCAAACCGGGCAATGTCAATCATACCGCCCTCAATAGGGGTGTAGTCAATTTTAAAGTCGCCGGTTTGGACGACGACACCCACCGGGGTGAAGATGGCCACCGCCATGGCGTCGGGGATGGAGTGATTTACGTGGATAAACTCCACCGACATGCAGCCCATTTTGACGACGCTTCCCGGATTGACAGGGTTGAGCTTCGCCTTACCCAGCAGCCCATGTTCCTTGAGCTTGCCCTCAATGAGTCCCAGAGCCAGTCTGCCGCCGTAAATCGGCACATTGATTTTTTTGAGGAAATAAGGGATGGAACCGATATGGTCCTCATGTCCGTGGGTGATGACCACACCGCGGATTTTTTCCACGTTTTTTTCGAGATAAGTGAAATCGGGGATAACAATATCGACGCCCAGCATGTCGGCGTCGGGAAACGCCATACCGCAGTCGACGATGAATATATCGTCGCCGTATTCGTAGGCGGTCATATTTTTGCCGATTTCGTG
>CABUOE010000050.1 GCA_902493155.1 uncultured Eubacteriales bacterium | reverse complement strand
GGAAGCGGTGGATTTTCTCGTAAAAGAAACCGGCCTTCCCCGAGAGGAATGTCAAAGGGCCTGCGACTTTTTGATGGAGCGGGATTCTAAAAACAGAGCAAACTAAACGCTAAGGACGGTCAAGAATGGTCACAATACGAAAATACAATCCCCGTGAGGACGAGCAAAGCTGGGTGCGGTGCCGGGTTTTGTCCCTGCTGGACACCCCCTGCTACGACGAAGTCCTCCGACACAAACAAGCCTATCAAAACCCATCTATCGAACTGGTAGCGGTGTCCCAGGGTGCTGTCATCGGCATTCTCGATGTGGAGCTGGACACAGCGGAAAAGGTGATTTGCTACCGCACCGGCACCAAAGGCGCCATCATCCGCAACCTGATGGTACTGCCGGAATTCCGGCAGAAGGGCGTAGCCGCACACCTGATGGAGTACGCCTTTTCCCTGCTCCGGGAGGAAGGGGTAGGCCACCTGGAAATCTGGGTCCGGGAGGACGAAGAGATAAAAAGCTGGCTTTTGAAAAACCAGTTTATGAAAACCTACTCCTACCTTCACTTTTACGCCGAGGAAGAGGAGTGCAAGGCGCTGGTAAACCACCCCATCTTAGACTGCTTTGTCAAAGGGGTATACGGCGAATACACCGGGCGCTGCCCCGACGAAATCCGGCAGAATTTCAGGCGGGTGTACGAATCCGCCCTCTACGAGCGCCATTTCGACCCGTAAAAGGGGAAATCCTACCCCGCATCACACCAAAAGGAAGGAATTGCCATGAACATCCGCCCCATGACCGAAGAGGACGTGGAAGCCGTCTTTTTGCTGGAAAGCGTCTGCTTTCCCGACCCGTGGAGCCGCAAGAGCATCCGCTCTACCCTGCGGGAGGACCGCTCCTGTATGCTGGTTGCCGAGGAAAACGGCGTAATCTGCGGCTACTTAAATTCCACCTACCTCTTTGAGGAATTAAACTTAAACCGCATCGCCGTTTCGCCGGATTTTCGGCGTCGGCACGTCGGCGCTTCGTTATTAGAGGCCCTCGTGGACTTCTGCACAGCCAATGGTCTCACCCGGCTGATGCTGGAGGTGCGGGAAGGAAACCTCCCCGCCCGGCGGCTCTACGAATCCTTTGGGTTTATCTCGCTGGGGGAACGGAAAAACTTCTATCAAAACCCGCCGGAAGCCGGCGTCATCATGGAAAAAATATTGGAGGAACCCGCTTCATGAACGAAACTGTCAACATCCTGGCCATCGAAAGCTCCTGCGACGAAACGGCAGCCGCCGTCGTCCAAAATGGGCGCACCGTTTTGTCCAGCGTCATCTCCTCCCAGGTGGAGGAACACAAAAAATACGGTGGCGTAGTGCCGGAAATCGCCTCCCGCCGCCACTGTGAAAATATCTGCTGGGTGGTGGAGGGCGCTTTGAAAGAGGCGGGGATGGACTTTGGCGATATAACCGCCATCGCCGTTACATACGCCCCCGGACTCATCGGCGCGCTGCTTGTGGGCGTCAACTACGCCAAGGGTCTCAGTATGGCGACGGGGCTTAAGCTGATTCCGGTCCACCACATCCGCTCCCACATCGCCGCAAACTACATCACCCATCCCCAATTGGAGCCTCCCTTCCTCTGCATGGTGGCCTCCGGCGGCCACAGTCACATCATCGAGGTTTTGGATCACACGACTTTTCGGGTCATCGGACGCACCCGGGACGACGCGGCGGGAGAAGCCTTCGATAAAGCGGCCCGGGCCATGGGATTTCCCTACCCCGGCGGCGTGTACATCGACAAGGCGGCGAAGCTCGGTAATCCCGACGCCTACCGCCTCCCCCACCCCAAGGTGGACGGCAGCGTGTACGACTTCAGCTTTTCGGGCCTCAAAACCGCCGTCATCAACACCTTCCACAACGCAAAACAGAAGGGTGTGGAAATAAACGTCAACGATATGGCAGCATCTTTCCAGAAAACCGTCTGCGACATGATTGCAGAAAAGCTTATGGGGGCGGCGGAAGAGCTAGGCTACCGTAAAATCGTCCTGGCGGGCGGCGTTTCCGCCAATTCCGGGCTGCGGGAACGGCTGCAGGCCGAGTGTCAGAAGCGGGGATTTGACTTTTACGTCCCCACTCTCGACCTCTGCGGCGACAACGCCGCTATGGTGGGGGCACAGGGCTACTTTGAATACCAAAAGGGCAATCTGGCCGACCTGTCTTTAAACGCCGTGGCCACCAAGGACATCGAAAAGATGTAGAGTGCGGCTAATTCCGGTATAAGCTTCCACGCGAAAGGACGGTGCCTTGTGAAAATCATCCACACAGCCGACTGGCATATTGGCAAAATGCTGGGCGGCTTTTCCCTTTTAAACGATCAGGAATATTTCCTGGACGGGCTGTTCACCCTCATGGAAAATGAGCGCCCCGACGCCCTCATCATCGCCGGGGACGTCTACGACCGCCCCATTCCCTCCGGGGAAGCTGTGGGGGTGTTAAACCGGTTTCTATCCAGGGCCATCCTCCAATTAAAAGTACCCGTCCTCATGGCCGCCGGGAACCACGACTCCAGAGAGCGGCTTTCTTTTGGGAGCGAACTGCTCTCCTCCGCTGGGCTCCACATCGCCGGGCGGCTGTCGGCTCATCCTCGGAAGGTGACCCTTTCCGACAAGCTGGGCCCCGTCCACTTTTACCTGCTCCCCTATGTGGATCCGCCCGCCGCCAACGGCCTCTTTCCAGAGCCTTCCGCCAGAACCTTTCAGGAGGCCTTCGACAAGGCGGCGGCTCCCATCTTGGCGGATGCCGATTTTTCTGAGCGCAACGTCCTCGTCTGCCACGGAACCTTCTGCCGCACCAAACAAGACGGCGTTCAGGCGGCGGAGGAAAGCGTCGGCGGCGCCGACCTTGTGGACCTGCGCCAGTACCGGGATTTTGACTACATCGCCGCCGGGCACATCCACCGAAAGCAAAACATCGCCTCCAACATGCGGTACAGCGGCTCCATCCTCAAATACTCCCCCAATGAGCACAGCCTCTCCCCCTCGGTGACGGTGCTGACGTTGGGGGAAAAAGGGACTTTGTCCATCGAGGAGCGCACTGTTCCCATCCTCCGGGACTTGAAGGTGGTAAAAGGCTTCTTCGACCGGCTCATCGACCGGGAGGAGCCCGACAAAGACTACGTTTTCGCCATTTTGGAGGACAGAGAGCTCATCTTAAACGCCGCTCTCCGGCTGCGGGAGAAATACCCGAACCTGATGGGCCTTTCCTATGAACGCAGCGGCGAAGAGCGCCCCCACGACCTCACTGCCCAGAAAGCCCGGGAAAAATCCCTGCCGGAGCTGTTTTGCGACTTCTATGAGTATGTAAACGGCGAGGAAATCCCGCCAAAACAGCTGGCAGCCGTTCAAAAGATGGCGGAGCCGGGGAAAGGAGCCGATCAATGAAGCCGCTTAACCTCACCCTCCACGCCTTCGGCCCCTTTGAGGGGACCCAGGAGATTGATTTTTCCCGTTTTTCCGACGACGGAATTTTTCTCATCACCGGGAAAACCGGCTCCGGCAAAACCACCATTTTTGACGCCATCTCCTTCGCCCTCTACGGTGAACCCAGCGGCAGCGTCCGTCAAAGTGACAGTTTAAAAAGCGACTTTGCCCCTTTGAGCGAAACCTGTTGGGCGGAGCTTTGCTTTCTCTCTCAAAACGAGAAATATACCGTCCGCCGCACCCCCCAGCAGACCGTCCTCAAACGGAATGGGGAGCCCCGCAGCCTTTCTTCTACCGCCTCCCTTACCCTGCCCAACGGGGAAATCATCAGCGGCAAAAACGAGGTAGACCAGAAAATCGTCGAAATTTTGGGGCTTACTAAAGACCAATTTCGGAAAATCGTCCTGCTCCCCCAGGGGGAGTTTCGCAGCTTTCTCGACGCCGACTCCAAAACGAGGCAGGAGATCTTCCGCCGCATCTTCTCCACCGAGCAGTACGCCCATTTTACCGAAATGCTGGGCGAACAGTCCAAGGCGCTGGAACGCCGGTGCCGGGAGCTTTCCGCCGCGGGGGAAGGGGTTTTGCGCACCATCGCTTCCGAGGATGAAGAAATTCGCTCGCTGCTGGACACCGACCCTATCGACCTTCCTCTCTTAACCAAAAAACTTGGGGAAAATGTCATCACCCGCAAGCGGGAAGCAAGCGCGCAGAAAACAGAGCTTGATACGCTGCGGCAGGAGCTTTCCTCCATCGACCTGCAACAGGCGGAAAATATCAACCGGAAGCTCCAAGCGCTTTCAGAGACCCAATCGGCCCTTTCTGAATTGGAGCGGCAGCGCCCTCAGTACGAGCTAAAAAAGCAGCAGGCACTGCGGCTCCGCCGGGTGCAGGCCCTCGCCCTTTTGGAGCGGCAGGCGCTAGACAGCAAAGAGCGTCTTGACGGGATCATCTCCCGCCTGGAGGAAACAGAAAAAGCCCTTCCTGCGGCAAAGGAAGCCTTTCAGGCGGCGGACACCCAGTCTCAGAAGGCGCAGCGCAGTCAGCTGAGGCTCCCCGATCTTTCCGCCCAGCTCGCCGCTCTCGACAGCGCCATCCGGCTGTTGGACGAGATCGCTCAAAAAGAATCGGAACTCTCCCAGTGCCGCACGATGGGAAAAACCTTTGTACAACAGCTCAAAATGCTGGAATTATTGGCACAGCGGGCGGTTCTCCGCGCTCAAGCCGACGATCTAAGGGAAAAACAGCAGAAGCTTTCCATTCTGCCGGAAATCGTCAGCGCCTATAAACAGGCGTTGGAAGCCGCCGAACGGGCAAGCGCCCAGTACGTGGACATTTTAAATCGGTACGCTTCCCGGCAGGCGGGAGAGCTGGCGAAAAATCTCCGCCCCGGCGAGCCTTGCCCCGTCTGCGGCTCCCGGGAGCACCCAAATCCCGTCTCTTTAGAAGGGCTTCCCACCCAGGCGGAAATGGACAAAAGCCATCAACAGATGACGTCCCTGCGGGAAGAAGTCCAAGAGCAGACGGTGGAATGTACCCGGGCCCTCAGCCTTTTGGAGGACGGTACAAGCTGGGACATCCACGACGACAAGCTCCTCCCCCTCATCGAGGAGGAGTGTTCCGCTGCTCGGGAGCAAGAGGAAGCGCTGCGGCGGGAAATTGCCTCCATCGAGGAACAATTGCGCCTGCTGGGGGCGGAAAGCACCCTACAAAACGAAAACTGCCTGTCGCTGGATTTTCTCGCCGCCCAAAAGTCTCAAATCGAAAATAAGCATGCGGCAAACGAGGCAAAAGAGCAGGCGCTTGCCGGTTCTTTGCAGGAGCTGGAGGCAAAAATCCCCGAAGGCCCGCGCGAGGACTTCCCCATGCAGCGAGAAGCTTTGCAGCGGGAGATTTCCTCCATCAACAGAGAGGGGCTGGACGCCCAAAGCGCTTATCAAGCGGCCGCCTTGCAAAAAGACCGGCTGGAAAAGCAGTTGGAATCCCTTTCGGCTTCGAAATCAGAGGAAATCGTCCGCCTCCAGGAAGCAAAAAAAGCCTTTTTACAGGAGCTTTCGGCCGCCGGGTATCGGGACGCCGGCTCCTACCGGGAGGAAAAACATTCCCTTCCCTCCCTGCCCCAGCTGGAGGCGGAGATGAAGAATTACGAGGACACCCTCCGGCGAAACGAAATTTTACGGGAACAGCTGACGGCCGAAGTGGGCGGTAAAACGCCCTACCCTTTGGATGAAATGCGGCAGCGGCAGGAAACGCTGTCGCAAACCGTCGCCCAAATGGAAGATACTTTTTTGCGGCTGCAAAGCTCCATTCAACAGGACGAAAAGGCCCTTTGCTACCTCAAACAAAATCTCGCTTCCCTCCAAAAAGCTGACGAGCAGTTCCGCACCGTCGGCACCTTATATAAGCTCTCCGCCGGGATGAATCAGAAAAATTTAAGTTTTGAGCGGTTTATACTGGGTAGCTTTTTCGACGAGATCATCCAAAACGCCAACCTGCGGCTTTTGTCATTGTCGTCTGGCCGGTATTCCGTCAGCCGCAAGCAGGAAAAGGAAAAGGGGCGCCGCGCCTCCGGCCTTGATTTGGAGGTGCTGGATATTTACACTGGAAAGTATCGGGGGACTAACACCCTCTCCGGCGGCGAAAGCTTCCTCACCTCTCTGGCGTTGGCGCTGGCAGTGGCCGACGTGATTTCCGCCGTCAGCGGCGGGGTGGAAGTAAACACCATGTTCATCGACGAGGGATTCGGCTCTCTGGATGCCCAGTCGCTGGAAATTGCCGTGGAAAGCCTTCTCTCCCTGCGGGAAGGCGGCCGTCTGATTGGTATTATCTCCCATGTGCAGTCGCTCATCGACTACATTCCCGCCCGCATCGAAGTGGCAGCTTCCCCCAAAGGAAGCATTGTGAAAACCATCTGCTGACAAGGAGGGAATCATCGTGACCGACAAAAAATGGAGGCTGGTTTTAATCGGGATCGGCCTTTTGATGGCAGGCTTCATGGCTGGATACCTCATTGGGAACTCTCCCGCTGTCACCGGAAAACGAGTTCTCTCTGTCTCGGATATACAGGAATCTTCGGCTTCTCAGGAAACCATTTCGCTGAACACCGCAACCAAAGACGATTTGATGCGCCTGCCACAGATCGGAGAAAAGACGGCGGAACGCATCATCGAATACCGTGAGTCTCAAGGCGGATTTCAGTCGCTGGAGGAACTGAAAAACGTCGGGGGAATCGGCGACAAGACCTACGAACGGATTGTCCCATTTCTGACCCTTTGACCCAAAAACCGGCAAAGCCGGGAGATATTTATTATCTTCATCATCTACAAAAACCTTCTTTTGAACCACTCGCTAGGCGAGTGGTTTTCTTGATACAAAAATACCCCCGGAGCAAATCTCTGGGGGTATTTTACGTCCTATTTATCGTCGGGTCGGCAGTCTTTGCAAGGCCGCAGCCCCACGTCCGCCGCATCCTGTCGGATTATCTCCCGCAGATTGTCCTTTCCAATCAGGTGATAGCAGTTCTCCCGGTGGTAGCACTCACCGAATCTCGTCACCCAAAACGTCTCCAGCGCTTGTGCACCCTTCGACGCTTCGATTTCCGCCGCCAGATCCCGCTCCTCTTGCGGAGATCCGCTGTCCGGCACCAAAGCGGACACCGGTTCCGAATCTCCTCCCGGTCGGCTCAGGGTACTCCCGGCTGAAGCCTGGGGCACGCTGCCGCCGTAGCTCTCACCAGAGCCGTAGGAAAAGGTGGACAAATTTTCATTCTCGGAAAAATACGGGGCGCAGCAGCAGATGCCTACAATCAGTGCTAGCGCGATAAACGCAACCGCTGCCACATTTTTCAGGTACTTCTGCCCCGGATGGAAGGAGGGCCGCTCCCCCGTTCCATTCATCATCTTAATCAAGCTCTTTTCCTGTCGGGTGACCAGATGGGCCTCTTTCCGGTACTTGAGTATCTCCTCGTACAAATGTTGGGCATCTTCCTCACCCACTCCGGTAATCGCTCGGATATCCTCCGGCGACTGAACGTGGAGCTTTGCTAGATAACAGACAGGAGCCCGCACGTTAAGTGCAAACTCGTTGGCTTCTTCCTCCTGGGCCGGATCCCCATCCCCGCCGTAACCCACTGGGCCCATCCGACGGCAGTGCCCACAAAGAACATGCCCCAGCTCATGGAGCAACACCGAAAGCTGCTCTTCCCGGTTGACGTAATCAGAGATATAAATGGTAGTCTGGCCAAACTCGTCGGTAAGGGCGAATCCGCTCAGCTCCAGGGTATAGCTGAAACACTCCCGCTGTATCAGCTCCGTTTGGACTTCTGAATATTTGAGAATCCGGAAGTGCCGCTGCAGGACATACACCAGGTGGTCGTAGTCCAGAGGCATATTAAAAATCTGATAGTCCAAACGGAATTTATAAGCAAGGTGAGGTATGTTCATCCAATCACTCCAGTACAGATATCCATAGAAGACAAAACCGGGATATTTCTCTTGCCCGGCCTGCACCATAGACCAAATTGTAATCGAAGTTGTATTCGAATCTATGATACTCTATATAATATATGACCAAAAGTGACAAATCAATAGCAATTGAAAGGTTTTTTTTATTTATAACAAACAATCTTGCTATTTCTACAAAAATTTAACTGTATTTTTATGAAAATTTCTTTTCGATTCTACTTTTTTCGACATTTTTTGCAAACCAACCCGCCTTTTTCCTCAAAAGGCGGGTTAGCGGTACTGTTCCAGCATGGCTTCCACCCTACCCAACAGCCTCATCTGCTCCTTGGGCGGGAGTTTCCGGAACATTTCAATAAGTTCTTCCTCGTCGGCGGAAAGCCCCTTCCGACTGCCTCGGCCGTTCTCAATGTAGGCCAATACCTGTTCCCGAGAGGGCGCGCCGGTATCCTTATCTCCCTTCATCATCAGAGAATCAATGCTGACGCCGAAATAACTCGACAACGCCACCATAATGGGTACCGACGCCCGGGAGCCCCTCTTAAGGTTGTCCACCACGCTTTTGTTGAGGTTACAGTCGCTGAGCATCCGGTTAACCGAGACCCCCTTCTCCATGCACAGTTCCACGATCTTCTCCGCGATCTCCTGCGGCGAACGAATTTCCATCCTCAAGACTCCCTTCCAAAAATCCACGTCCGACAGAATACACAAAACAAATACTCTTATTTTGTGCCGACTGCCAATCTTCCTATTTTTACGGAAATATACTTGACTTACATAAAATTACGGAATATAATGGTATTACGCCATAGATAAACACCCTTGCACAGACCGTATTTTCCCATCTGATACGGGTTTTCTAGTTAAGCTTATCCTACCATGAACTTACGGAAAATGCAAGAAAAAACAGCAAAAACCATAATTTTCCAGAAAAGGAGCAAAAAAATGTCTATTTACTACACCATCGAGGAAGCAGCCAAAATCCTGAAAGTCACCAAACGTACCGTCAACACCTGGGTCAAGGATGGACGCATCCGCGCCAGTAAGCTGGCAAACAATAAAAACATCCGCATTTCCGAAGAGGCGCTTCAGGCGTTTCTCACGGCTACCGAAATCAAGGCATAACCATGAAGCCGTCCTTCGTCCTGAACCGCCCCTACACACGGGACACCGTTTACCTCATCCACAAGTGGGCCACAGAGGGGATGACCGTCCCCCAGATTGCCCGCCTACTCAGCCGAAGCGAGGAAAACGTGGAAGCGGCCCTCCGCTGTTCTCTCCGCCCTTCCGAGCAAAAGAGCCTGGAGGCTTTTCTCCTCCCACGAAGCGGACAGAAAGTGAAATAACCGCCCTTGCGGAAGAGAACCCAATTCACCATTTATTAAATTTACGGAACTTCCCGTAAAGTTCCCCGACAAAAAGGGAGGAAACGCTTTGTTCAAACGCGAATACTTACAACAATATCAGCTGATCCAGCAGGAAATCCAGCGGCTCCTCGCCGAAAAAAACCGTTGGGAAGAGCTGGCCCGCCGAGTCTCCCCGACACCGGCCTATCGGGCTGACATCCAGTTTCTGGTGCCGCCCAATCTCCTCTCACCTGCTCTGGCCATGCTGACCCAGCAGAGCTTCATCCCCACTGAACGAGCTCTCCGCGCCCGGGAGAACATCTTCCTTTGGGAGACGCGGATTGCCCAGGAAGTGGACGGGCTTTTGAGCCTGCGACGGGCCGTCGACGACGCCATCCGCAGTCTCCCCGATCCGGAATCCCAGCTGGTGCTGAAATACCGGTACATAGACGGTCTGACCATAGAGGAAATCGCAAGCCAGATGCACTACTGCGAGCGGCATATCAGCCGCCTCCACGAATCGGCCCTGCGAGCAATCCGCCTGCCGGGATGCGTCGACGATCCACCCAAACCTCATCTGCCCAAGTCCCGGCGGGCAGTCTGATTGTAAAGCAACCCCTGGAGTAAACTCCAGGGGTTGCTTTTTTGCCCTACTATTTTCCAATGTTTTGTAAAATAATATACGATATTTATAGTATTTAGTTCATTTTTCATAAAAAATGTGCTGTTTTTTGAAACCGAACAGAAGCTTCACCTGTTTTTCTAATAAACCGAGTTGCTGCCCCTGCGGTGTCAGTCCAAGGTTGGAGAACGGGTTGAAAACGATTTTCAAACTAAAATCATGTGCGGTTCGGCCGTTGGGCCAAACCGTACAGGCTCCAGAAAGGAAAGGGAATCAAATGAACAAACGACAAAAACGTATCTTATCCATCGTTTTGGCGCTGAGCATGATTGCATCAATGGCTGCTCCCGGAACGGCCTATGGGGAGGGAAGCCCTTCCCCAGATCGTTTTGCCGAAAACAACGGGCCGGACAAAACTGCCTGCGCCCACATTCACGACGAAACCTGCGGCTATTCGGAGGGAACAGCGAGAATTCCCTGCGACAAAGGCTGTGCCGACCTGGATGGAGACGGTGCCGTCGAACACGAGGACGGCTGCGCCTATTCGCCGGAAACGGTGGGAATCCCCTGCACCCACGTCCATGACGAGCTCTGCGGCGGGTTGGAAAACCCGTTGGGGCCTGCTGACGACCCCTCCGATACACTTCCTGAAGAGGGCGGAACTCTCTCGACTGAGGGCGCTTTGGACAAACCTGTCCCCAACCTGCTTTCGGAGGTCAAGGACGGGGGCGTGTCCATCAATACAGCAAATTTCCCCGACGAACTCTTCCGCGACTATGTAGCGAACTTTGACACCAACGGTGACGGCGTACTCTCTGCAAGCGAAATCGCCGCCGTTACCGAGATGGTGATCGAAATTCCCGTGTCGTCCTACGACGACTCCATTTCAGTGGATCTAACAGGCATCAAATTTTTTACCTCGCTGGAAAAGCTGAGCTTTTCTTCTTTCCGCTGGGGCATCCGCATGAAACCTCTGGACCTATCCGGTATGACCAGCCTAAAAGAACTGGACTGCTCCCATCTCTCGCTGCGTAGTTTGAACGTATCCGGCTGTACCGCTTTGGAAAAGCTATACTGCAGCGGCAATTGGCTGGATCGGTTGGACGTTTCGGGCTTGAGCAATCTTCGGGAACTCTCCTGCTCGGACAACAGAGAAATTCTCAACCGGCCTGGCAAGGTGGCCCGCGATCCTGGTGACGTTTATGACGATGGGATTACCGAGCTCAATATTTCCGGCTGTACCAGTCTGGAAATACTCACTATAAACGACAACGGCATCCCCGCACTAGACCTCTCTCAATGCACTTCCCTGACCTATCTTGACTGCAGCAACAACGACATCGCCTCATTGAACGTATCGATGCTCAGTGAACTGGAAACGCTGCGCTGCGACGAAAACAAGTTGACGTCGCTTCAGGTGTCGGGACTTTCTAAATTGAAGGCTCTCAACTGCCAGTACATGAAATCCCTGAGCAGCCTGGATATCTCCAACTGTCCCGCTCTCACCGAGCTGTACTGCGAGTATAACGGTCTGGAGGAATTGGCGCTCTCCGGCTGCGGCTCTCTGGAAAAACTTCAGTGCGACAACAACTCCCTGCGGCAGCTGGATGTTTCTTCTCTTTCCAATTTGACCATATTGGAGTGCGCTTATAATAATCTGGATGAACTGGATCTATCAGGGCTTTCCAAGCTGAAAATACTGGACTGTTCTTCCAATCGCGAAGCGCTGGAGGATGGCCACAATCCGGTTTTCGACGACGGAATCACCAAGCTTGATCTGACCGACTGTACCTCTCTAGAGGAAGTATACTGCTCCAATAACAATATTCCCGGTCTGTCCCTTTCCGGTGCCGCCTCACTGCGCATTTTGGAATGCAGCAGCACCAATCTCGGCACGCTGGATCTTTCCGGATGCAGTTCCCTGACAGAGCTAAACTGTGTTTTTGCCCAACTGAATCAACTGAACCTGTCCGGCTGTATCGCGCTGGAAAAGCTGGACTGTTATGGAAACCAGCTGAACGCTCTGAACCTGTCCGGTCTGACTCAACTGAAAGAGCTGCAGTGTGCCGATAATCAGCTCTCCTCTCTCGATCTCTCCGGCCTCAGTCAGCTGGAAAACCTGTGGTGTTCCCGCAACCAGTTGACCGCTCTCGATCTTTCCGGCCTGAGCCGGTTAAAACGGGTACAGTGTGACGAAAATCAGCTGACTTCACTGAATCTTACTGGACTGGAAAGCCTGACTCACCTGCACTGCTCGGACAACCCGCTGAAAGCCCTGGATGTCTCCTCTTTTCGCAAGTTGGAAAGCCTTGGATGCTCCAACAGCCAGCTCACCTCCCTGAATGTGTCCAATTTGACCAACCTCATCCAGCTGGAGTGCAGCGACAATGCCCTGACCTGGCTGGATGTGTCGATGCTGGACAACCTGGAAAGGCTCTATTGCGAGAACAATCAGTTGCGGACGCTGGACGTGACCCGGCAAAAAAACCTGCTGGTAGTGAATTGTGAAAACAACAAGCTCACCTCCCTGAAGGTGGCGGGTCTCAGCAAATTGGAGTACCTGAACTGCCCCGGCAACAGTCTGACCCAACTGGATCTGAATGGCTGTAACGAACTGGAATATCCCGGCTACGGAGAACTTGATTTCAATGCGAGAGATCAAAAAATCGACGTATTCATGTCTCCAAGAGGATCCGGATACATCGGACCAGTGGACTTTGATCCCGGTGCTGAAATCAACAACTATCTTTCCGGTATCGACTGGAAAAACGGCTTTTTACAGAGCCAGAATAACAAAATAACATCCACTGCATTTTGGGCTTATACAACTGGCCTGGACGAACGGTTCTCCGGAACCCTGAACCTGATCTACCTTCCCGCCGGCCACTACGGCCTAAAAGTATCGAACGGCGTGGACAAAACGGGCAAATCCTCATACACGGTGTCTGAGAAAGTTTCTATTGAAGCGGATCCCCCTCTGACAGGTATGGTATTCGATCACTGGACATCCAGCGGAGGCGGAACCTTTGCAGATGCCACCAGCCCTTCCACTGTTTTCTCCATGGCCCCTACCAGCGTAACGGTAACTGCCGTTTATCGCTCCACCGACACATCCAACTACTGTACCGTCATCTTTGACTTAA
>CABUOE010000049.1 GCA_902493155.1 uncultured Eubacteriales bacterium | reverse complement strand
ACGAACAGGCAAAGCGCGAAAAAGAAGCGAGAAAAAATCAGAAGACGGTTGAAGTGAAGGAAGTGCGGATGTCGATGAACATCGATACCCATGACTTCGAAACCAAAGTCAACCAGGCGAACAAATTCCTCAAAGGCGGCGACAAGGTCAAGGTATCCGTCCGGTTCCGCGGAAGGGAAATGGCCCACACCGATTTGGGTAGAGATTTGCTCGACCGGTTTAAGGATGCGTGCGCCGAATTTGGCGCGGTTGATAAGCCAGCCAAAATGGAAGGCAGAAGCTTGGCGATTTTTATGGCGCCCAAGGCGGCAAAATAAAATCGCTCCGCCACCGAAGGAAATCACAAAACGATAAGGAGGACTTACGATATGCCTAAAATCAAATCTCACAGCGGTTCGAAAAAGCGTTTCAGCGTCACCAAAAACGGTTTGGTAAAACGCGGCCAGATGGGTAAACGTCATATCCTGACCAAGAAATCCACAAAGCGCAAAAGAGGTCTGCGCAAAGGCGCTTATGCGGATAAGACCGTACAGGCAACCATCAGAACCATGATTCCTTATAAATAAGGAAAGACTGTATCACTGCGATTATTGAAACCGAATTTGGAGGTAGAAAACTATGGCTCGTGTTAAGGGCGCGATGGCAACTCGCAAGAGAAGAAATAAAACCCTGAAGCTGGCAAAAGGCTACTGGGGCGGCAAGAGCAAACTCTTTAAAACTGCAAAAGAAGCAGTTATGAAATCCGGCCAGTATGCATATATCGGCCGCAGACAGAAAAAACGTGACTTTAGAAAACTCTGGATCACCAGAATTTCCGCTGCTTGCAAAATGAACGGCATCAACTATTCTCAGTTTATGAACGGCCTCAAAAAGGCAAATATCACCTTAAACCGCAAAATGCTTTCCGAGATTGCCATTCATGACGCTGCCGCTTTCACCGCTTTGGTCGAAAAAGCAAAAGCAGCATTATAATGAGATTTTTTACGCCCGGCCTTCTGGCCTGGGCGTTTGCTCATTTTGGCATCTTTCGGTAAACACTGGCTTGCCGGACAAACTAGCTGCGAGGAATTTGAATGGAAAAAATTACAGCCAAGGACAACGAAAAAATTAAGCGGTATGCAAAACTTGCTTCTCAGAAAAAGGCGCGGGATGAGCAGGGCCTTTTTGTCATCGAGGGAATCAAGCTTTTTGAGGAAGCGGTCCGTTCCAATGTAGAGATGGAGCAGATATTTCTTTCAGAGGGCTTTTTGCCCCGATGGGAATGTTTACAAAAACCGTGCCCTATGCCGCCCGCCTTTCTGATTTCTGAAGCGGTGGAGCGCAAAATCGCCGCTTCTCCCTCCCCTCAGGGGATTTACGCCGTTTGCAAAAAACTTGACAAACCGTTAAACCTTGGTAAAATAGACAATAACGGCAAGTTTATCGCCCTTTGGAACCTGCAGGACCCAGGAAATGTGGGTACAATTTTTCGCGCTGCCGACGCCATGAGGATTTCTGGTATCATCGTAAGCGAAAACTGCTGTGATCTCTATAACCTTAAGACAATTCGGTCGGCTATGGGGTCGCTGTTTCGCATGCCATTTGTGATCGCCGACATGGAATCCTTTTTGCGGGAACACGAGGACACGCTTCACTCCTATGCAGCGGTCATCGACAAGGATGCCCTGTCGCTTCCGAACGCCGACTTTTCGGGCGGAAGCGTCGTCGTTATCGGCAATGAGGGCAACGGCCTTTCGGCTGAGCAGGCAAGCTGCTGCCGGGACAAGCTGACCATTCCCATGCCGGGGAGCGCTGAGTCGTTAAACGCTGCAATGGCGGCGACAATAATCATCTGGGAGATGGCGAAAAGCCGTTGATCGGAGAACAGGAACGAAAATATGGAAAAAATCAAAAGCTTTTGTGTTAACCACAACAAACTGAAAAAAGGGATGTACCTGTCTCGTGTAGACGGGGATGCAGTGACCTATGATATCCGCATGGCAGTGCCCAACAGCGGGCATTATCTCGAAAACGACGGCATCCACAGCTTTGAGCATTTATTCGCTACTTATGTCCGCAATTCCCAATACGCCGATTCGGTGATTTACGCCGGCCCCATGGGCTGCCGGACCGGATTTTACTTTATTGTGCGGGACCGGGTTCCTCATGAAGAGGCGATTAGATTAGTGCGGGACGCCTGCCGGTTTATCGCTGACTATGAAGGGGAAATCCCCGGTGTCAGCGCCATAGAATGCGGCAATTATCTGGAGCATGATCTGCAAAAGGCCAAGGCCTACGGCGCGGACATGTGCAAAGTGCTGGAAAATTGGATGGAAACACAGCTCCAATACGAAGTGTAAGGAAGTGATGACGATGGATAACCGTGCCTATTGGATTTGGCTCTCCCTTTGCTTTTCCTATGGCAGCGGGAAACCGCAGCAGCTGGCGGAATCAGAGGATATTGTTTCCATTTATGAAAACCGTGAGACCATCTGCGAGTCCGTCGATTATCTCACGCCACGGGACGGGGACAAGCTCCGCAAAATTTCCCTCGAACGGGCGCAGTTGATTTTGGAGCGCTGCGATGAACTGGAAGTCCGGGTAATCTCGTTAAACGACCCGGAATACCCTCAAAAACTTCGCCATGTCTACGGCGCGCCTTTGGTGCTCTACGTTCAGGGGGACATTTCCTATTTAAATGACGCGCCGGTTATTACGGTAGTCGGTACCAGAGAGGCTTCTGACTACGGAAAGAGTGTCACTGGGAACTTAAGCTACCAGTTAGCGCTAGCTGGCGCGGCCATCGTCAGCGGATGCGCCGTCGGTATCGATGAATACGCCCATCGCGGCGCTTTGAAGGCGGAGGGCAGAACGATCGGCGTTTTAGGCTGCGGCCACGACATCGATTATCCGGCGAAAAATAAGAGACTCAAACAGGAGATTTTAAACCGGGGCGGGGCGCTCATTGGTGAGCTTCCGCCTGGAACCTCGGTAAACGGCAAATATTTTCCCGTACGAAACCGGATTATGGCGGGGCTTGCGAATGGTGTGCTGGTGACGGAAGCCCCTGCCAAAAGCGGAGCGCTCATCACAGCCCGGCTGGCCAACGACCTTGATCGGGATGTGTTCTGCGTGCCGCCTTACAACATTTACGATATGAAATATTTGGGCGTCGTTCCGCTTTTGCGGGAGGGCGCTAAAGCTGTTTTTGACGTAACCGACATTTTGGAAGAATATACCGTTCAATATGAGGGAAGGCTTGATTTGGAGCGGATTGCCAGACCGGTCATCACCGTTTCCGGCGGCGAATCCGAAACTGAATTAAAAGTAGCAAGCGAAAGCGTCTACCGCAGTTCCCAAAAGACTGCTTACAAAGAGCCTGATGGACTGAGGGAGAAGCCCCCGGCTCCTGAGGACTTAACGGACAGGCAGAAGAAGCTATATGAAATCCTGACCTTTGAGCCTATCCACGTGGACGACTTGACCCGCGATTTGGGCTGGGCCACTTATGAAGTGCTTGCCGTCCTCACAGAACTGGAAATGCTGGATCTGGCGGTTGCTCATTCCGGGCGGCGCTATTCTTTAGCATAAAATGTAACACGGCAGCATAGTGTCTGCTGAACAGAAAGCGAGTATCGCTTTCTGTTCAGCAACCATTATGTTTTTGCAATGAAAACCAATTGGAGTATTGAGAAAGGTTTGATTGAATGTCAAATTTGGTAATCGTGGAGTCGCCTGCAAAGGCGAAAACCATTAAAAAATATTTGGGAAAAAATTATGAGGTCGTCGCGTCAATGGGGCACGTCCGCGATCTTCCCAAAAGCACCCTGGGGGTAGACGTGGACAACGGCTTTACCCCGAAATACATCAACATCCGCAAGCAGTCCGACACCATCAAGGCTTTGAAGGATGCGGCGAAAAAATGCGATAAAATCTATCTGGCAACCGACCCTGACCGGGAAGGAGAAGCGATTTCCTGGCATCTGGCGAACCTACTGAAGCTGGACGTCACTGCCAAAAACCGGATTACCTTTAACGAAATTACCAAAACCGGCGTCAAGGAGGGCATGGCCCATCCACGCCAGATCGACATGGATTTGTTCGACGCCCAGCAAGCAAGGAGGATCCTTGACCGAATCGTGGGCTATAAGCTGAGCCCTTTTCTCTGGAAAAAGGTGCGTCCGGGCCTCAGCGCCGGGCGCGTCCAGTCGGTGACAGTGCGCATCATTGTCGACCGGGAAAACGAAATCCGTAACTTTGTGCCGGAAGAGTACTGGAGCATTGACGCAAAGCTTTTAGCCAAATCCTCCAAAAAAGCCTTTGGGGCCAAATTCTACGGCAAAGACGGCAAAAAAATGGAGCTGAAAACCAAGGAAGAGACTGACGAGGTGCTCTCCCATATCCGCGACGCGGCATTTACCGTTAGCGGCATCAAAACCGGCATCCGAAAAAAATCCCCTACGCCTCCCTTTACCACTTCTACCATGCAGCAGGAGGCATCCCGTAAGCTGGGCTTCCAGTCCCGGCGGACCATGAAAGCGGCTCAGGAGCTTTACGAAGGCGTAGAAGTCCCCAAGATGGGAGCGGTAGGTCTCATCACCTACATGAGAACCGACTCTCTGCGGATATCAAACGACGCCCGCGACGCTGCCAGCGCCTATATTCAGGAGAAGTACGGTGACACCTATCTGCCGCCGGAACCTCGTATCTACAAGACCAAAAACAATGCCCAGGACGCCCACGAGGCCATCCGTCCCACTATGCCGAACCTGACACCGGAGCAGTTGAAACCCAGTCTGACCGGTGACCAATATAAGCTCTACAAGCTCATCTGGGAGCGTTTCATTGCAAGCCAGATGGCAAACGCCGAGTATAACACCGTTTCGGTGGATATCGACGCCAACGGCTATAACTTCAAATCCAGTGGCTTTACCGTCAAATTCGACGGCTTTACCGTATTATACGTTGAGGGAAAAGACGAGGAAGAGGAGAAGGAGGGCGCTCTGCCGAAGCTTGAGAAGGACGACGTTTTGAAAGTCCAGAGTCTGGAAGGCAACCAGCACTTTACCCAGCCGCCTCCACGGTTCACTGAAGCTTCCCTCATCAAGATTCTGGAGGAAAACGGCATCGGACGCCCCTCCACTTATTCACCCACCATTACGACAATTTTGGCCCGCAACTACATTGAGCGGGAAGGAAAGCAGTTAAAGCCTACTCAATTGGGAGAAATCACTACCCAATTGATGAAAGACCACTTCTCCTCCATTGTGGACGAGAAATTTACCGCCCAGATGGAGAGTAATCTCGACCTGGTGGAAGAAGGAAAGAAACCCTGGGTCAAGACGTTGGAGGAATTCTACGGCGGCTTTGCCAAAACCCTGGAGGACGCGGAAAAGAATCTGGAAGGTACTTATATGAAAGTGCCCGACGAGGAGACCGACGTTATCTGTGAGAAATGCGGACGTAACATGGTCATCAAAAACGGCCGCTTTGGGAAATTTCTGGCCTGTCCCGGGTTCCCCGAGTGCCGCAATACTAAACGGATCGTGGTGGAGACTCCCGGCACCTGTCCCCTGTGCGGCGGCAAGATTTTGGAGAAAAAATCCAAGAAGGGCAAAAAATTCTACGGCTGCGAACACAATCCCGAGTGCTCTTTCCTGTCTTGGGACGCTCCCATCGAAGAAAAATGCCCCAAATGCGGCAAAAGCCTTCTCAAAAAGGTGGGGAGGGCACCCAAAATTTACTGTTCTAATTCCGAGTGCGACTATGAGCGCAAGGACGCTGAAAAATAGACGTCTTAGCGGGGGCGCTTCTCTACTAAAACAACAAAAAAGGAGTCCCTATGAAGGCAACTGTCATCGGGGCGGGGCTTGCCGGCTGTGAAGCGGCAAATATCCTTGCCTCCTATGGAATTAAAGTCGACTTATACGAACAAAAGCCCGAAAACTATTCCGCCGCCCATAAATATCCCGGGTTTGCCGAGCTTGTCTGCTCCAACTCCCTCAAAGCGTCCCGGCTGGAATCAGCCTCTGGGATGCTCAAGGAAGAGATGCGGATGCTTCATTCCCTGATCATTCCCTGCGCGGAGCAAACAGCGGTGGCGGCGGGGGGAGCGCTGGCGGTGGACCGGGAGCGGTTCTCCGATTTGGTTACCCAAAAAATCCGGGAAAACCCGTTGATTCAGGTGATAGAAAAGCAGGTCACAAGCCTTGAATTTGAAGGCCCCGTGGTGGTGGCCACAGGGCCTCTGACCAGCGACAATCTGGCGCAGGTGATTCTAAATCTCACCGGCAGCGAGCATTTGAGCTTTTACGACGCGGCGGCCCCTATCGTCACGGCGGAAAGCGTGGATATGAGTATCGCCTTCGCCGCTTCCCGGTATGGCAGAGGGGACGACGATTACTTAAACTGTCCCATGGACAAGGAAGAATACGAGACGTTTCTCGATGCGCTGGTTGAGGCGGAGAGCGTCCCGCTAAAGTCCTTTGAGCAGGAGCATTTCAAGGTGTACGAGGGCTGTATGCCCATCGAAGTTATGGCAAAGCGGGGTTCCGACACCATCCGGTTCGGGCCGTTAAAGCCTGTGGGACTCACAGATCCGCGGACAGGGCACCGGCCTTGGGCGGTGGTGCAGCTTCGCAAGGAAAACGCCGAGGGAAGCCTTTATAACATTGTTGGTTTTCAGACAAACCTCAAATGGGGGGAGCAAAAGCGGGTCTTTTCGATGATTCCGTCCCTCCAAAACGCTGAATTTGTCCGGTACGGCGTCATGCACCGCAACACCTTTCTCGACTCGCCCCGCTGCCTCAACCGGCATTTCCAGATGAAGAAAAATCCCTCCATCTGGTTTGCGGGGCAGCTTACCGGCGTGGAAGGGTATGTGGAATCGGCGGCTAGCGGCCTCATTGTAGGGCACAATTTGGCTAGAACCATGTTGGGGCTGCCTCTGATCGAACTTCCCAAAGAAACCATGCTGGGCGCCTTGTCCGACCACGTGAGCGACGAAACGAAATCCGATTTCCAGCCTATGGGGAGCAATATGGGGATCCTCCCGCCTTTGCCTCAGCGGATCAAGGACAAAAAAGAGCGTTACCGGATTACGGCGGAGCGGGGAATTGACGCCCTTCAAGAAGCGCTCAGGACTATCGACTTTCAATAGTATAGAGCATCCTTGCGGAAAGAAGGAAATGATATGAAAATTATTGTAGATGGATTTGGAGGGGACAACGCTCCATTAGCAGTGCTTCAGGGCTGTGAACTGGCTGTCAGGGAGTACGGCGTCGACCTCATCGTCACCGGCGACGAGGAAATCCTCAAAAAAACGGCTCGGGAACACAACATTTCGCTGGAACGGATCGTCTTTCACCACGCCCCCGGCGTTATCGGCATGGAGGACGAACCCACTGCGTTGCTGAAGGAAAAATCCGACTGTTCCATGGCGGCGGCTTTTAATCTCCTGAAAGGTGGAGCGGGAGACGCCTTTGTCAGCGGCGGCAGCACCGGCGCCATTGTCATCGGCGCCAACTTCATCGTCAAGCGGATCAAAGGCATTAAACGTGCGGGGCTTGCCACCGTTATCCCCACCATCAATGGATGCTACATGCTCATGGACGCGGGAGCGACGCTGGACTGCAAGCCGGAGACCCTCACCCATTTCGGCATGATGGGCAGCATTTATATGAACAAGATTATAGGTATTCAAAATCCCCGCGTAGGTCTCGTCAATGTGGGGACCGAGGACACCAAAGGCGGCGAGCTGCAACAAGGAGCCTTTGCGATGATGCAGACCGCCCCCATGAACTTTATCGGCAACATCGAAGCGCGGGACATCCCGGCGGGAGTGGCCGACGTGGCGGTGGCGGATGGATTTACCGGAAACGTCATTCTAAAGCTCACCGAAGGACTGGGCTCCATGTTCTCGAAAAAAATCAAGGGTATGTTTATGGAGGGATTGGGCGGCAAGCTGTCAGCCGTGATGATGATGGGTAAAATCAGGGACTTCAAAAAGTCCATGGATTACACCGAATACGGCGGAGCGCCTCTGTTGGGCGTGATGAAGCCAGTCATCAAGGCCCACGGAAGCTCCAACCCCAAGGCATTCAAAAACGCCATCCGGCAGGCAAGAGACTTCGCCGAACGGAACCTTATCGGCGAAATTGAAGCCGTTGTCCAGCAGATGAAAAACGCAAGCGAAGAATAAAACGAAGGAAGGGTACGGCATTGGAACTGGAAGATAAAATTGGTTATCAATTTAAAAACAAGAATTTGCTTTTGCAGGCGCTGACCCACTCTTCCTATGCAAACGAGGGAAAAAAACACGGCCGCAACAACGAACGGCTGGAGTTTTTGGGAGACTCGGTGCTGTCGGTCATCGTTGCAAAGCATCTGTTTTTGAAGTACAAAGACATCCCGGAAGGGGAACTGACAAAACTCCGGGCAAGCCTTGTCTGCGAAAAGGCTCTGGATGTGTTCGCCCAGCAGCTGGGACTTGGGGAATATCTTCGCCTCGGTAAGGGAGAGGAAATGACCGGCGGGAGAAACCGCCCCTCTATTTTAGCCGACGCCTTTGAAGCGGTGATCGCCGCCCTTTACCTGGACGGTGGCTATCAGGCGGCCCAAAAATTTGTGTTGAGCTTCATCCCCGAGAATTTGGACGTAAAAAGCGCCAATCAACTGGCGGATTATAAAACGACCCTCCAGGAAATCATCCAGCAAAACCGGGAGGAAAAAATCGAATACGTTTTGGCCGACGAGAAAGGTCCCGACCACGCAAAAGTGTTTACTGCAGAGGTGCTCTTAAACTCCAACGTCATCGGCGTCGGAGAAGGAAGCAGCAAAAAGCAGGCCGAGCAAAACGCCGCCAAAGAAGCGTTAAAGCTCATGGGTTACGACTTTTAGGGGGCTTTTATGAGCCACAGCAACATTGCCATTTTCATCCCGCACAAAGGTTGCCCCCACGCTTGCAGTTTTTGCGATCAGAAAAGTATTTCCGGGGAACAGAAGCAGGTGACTCCTTTAGACGTCCGCAGGGAACTGGCGGAGGCCTTTCGTCGCCCTCTGGACGGAAAAAATACTGAAATCGCTTTTTTTGGCGGCAGTTTTACCTGTATCCCCAGAGAAGAGATGGAGGCGTTTTTAGTGGAAGCCGCCCCCTATGTTCAGCAAGGCAAAGTTTCCGGTATCCGTATTTCTACAAGGCCCGACGGCATTTCGGAAGAAATTTTAGACGTCTTGAAACGCTATGGTGTCCGCTCCATCGAACTGGGAGCCCAAAGCATGGACGATGGCGTTTTGCGGCTAAACCGGCGAGGGCATACGGCGGCAGACGTGGAAAAGGCGGTGAGCCTCATCAAAGAATATGGATTTTCTTTAGGCCTTCAGATGATGGCGGGCCTGTATGGAGACCGTAAAGAAAGTCTATACAAAACGGCGAAAAAAATTATCGCCTTAAAGCCCGATACAGTGCGGATTTACCCTACGGTGGTCATCGAGGGGACATATCTGGACGAGCTGCGGCGAAAGGGGCTTTACAGTCCGCTTTCTCTTGAACGCGCGGTGGAACTCTGCGCTCCTTTATTGGAGCAGTTCGAGCAAAGCGGAATCAAGGTCATCCGGGTGGGGCTTCACGCATCGGAGACGCTGGAACGGCGGCGCACGGGGGGCGCTTACCATCCCGCTTTCCGGGAGTTGTGCGAGAGCTTCCTTAAACGGCGGCAGCTTTGGGAAAAACTCCGGCGTTTTTCCGCGGGGAGCGAGATTTTGGTGAAAGTTCCGGCGTCGGAGCTATCCAAAACCATTGGGCAAAAGAAAGCGAACATCATTTGGGCGGAGCAGATGGGATACCGGCTGACGGTGCGCTCGGATGAGTCGATAAAGCAAGGAGAAATGAGGGCGGAGCTATCGCCTTCCCATATATCATAAAACGGCCGGGCTTGACCTCGCTGGAAAGGATACGGTGCAGATGCGTTTAAAAGCATTGGAGATACAAGGGTTTAAATCCTTCCCCGACAAGACGAAAATCAGCTTCAACCAGGGCATGACAGCGGTTGTCGGCCCTAACGGAAGCGGCAAAAGCAACATCAGCGATGCCATGCGCTGGGTCATGGGGGAGCAGTCCACCAAAACCCTTCGTGGCGGTAAGATGGAGGATGTGATCTTTGCCGGCACGGCCAAACGCAAACCGCAGGGTGCGGCAACTGTATCCCTGAGCTTCGACAACAGCGGGCGGGAACTCTCGGTCGAAAACGATGAAGTGACCATTACCCGAAAATACTACCGCTCCGGTGACAGCGAGTACCTCATCAACGGGGAGCAGGTGCGGCTAAAAGACGTAAACGAGCTGTTTATGGATACCGGCCTGGGCAAAGACGGGTATTCGATGATCGGGCAGGGCAAAATTGCCGAAATTGTCGGCGCAAAGAGCAAGGAGCGCCGGGAAATCTTTGAAGAAGCGGCCGGAATCTCCAAATATCGCTACCGCAAGGCGGAAGCGGAGCGGAAGTTAGAGCAGGCACAGGAAAACCTGTTGCGGCTTTACGACATTTTGGGCGAGTTGGAAGGACGGGTGGAGCCTTTGCGCATCCAGTCGGAAAAGGCGGCCCAGTTTATCGAACTGGCTGACCGGAAGAAATCTCTGGAAGTTTCCCTCTGGCTCAAAACCCTGGACAAATACAAAGTGGCTTTAAAAGCTCAGGAAAATAAATACCTCATCGCCAAAGGGGACGAGGAGCGCCTCGCCTTGGAAATTGAGCGGATCGAGGAAAAAATCAGCGAGGCCTATGAACAGATGAAGGACTGCCTTGTCAAAAGCGAGGAGTACCAGAACATCAAAAGCAACCTACAAAACCGTATCGGCGAGCTGAAATCCGAAATCGCCGTCAAGCAAAACGACATTCACCATAACGAGGAACATATCGCCCGCGTCGAGGAAGAACTGAAGCGCCAGCAGGAAAGCGACGCCGAGGCTGAGGTGGAAATCGCCGCCAAAGAGACACAGCTTTTGAAAATCAAGGCTGATTTGGATGCCCTTCTCATCGAGCGGGAGGAAAAACAGCAGGAGCTCCAGTCGCTGACCCAGCAGGGGGACGAATTCGATTCCCATTTGCAGACGCTGAACGCAGAGGGAAATCAAATTGTACTGGATTTGTCCCGGTACAATATGACGGTGCTGAACCTCGAAAACCTCTCCGCCGACGAGCAGCAGAGACTCCACAATGCCCAGCAGGAGGCTTCTACGCTGGAAGCCCAGCTTCAGTCCGAGCAGGAGACAATAACCGAGTTAAAAGGGCTTTTGGAGGAAATCAAGGGCAAAAAGGACGGGCTTTCAAATGCCCTCTCCGGCCTGACCATGAAGCTCAAATCCCGGCAGGAGAAGTATGAGGCGAGCCTGCAGGAGTATGCGGCCCTTGACCTGTCAGTCAAAGAGAAGCTCCAGAAGGCGAAACTCCTGACGGATTTGGAGCAAAACTTCGAGGGCTTTGCTTTTAGCGTCAAAACAGTGATGAAAAGCGCCAAGGACGGTGCTTTACGCGGTGTACACGGCACTGTTGCCCAGCTTGTGAATGTCAAAAAAGAATATTCCGTGGCGGTGGAGACCGCTTTGGGAGGCGCTTTGCAGCAGGTGATCGTCGAGGACGAATCAGCGGCTAAAGCGGCGATTCGATTGCTGTCTGAACGCAAAGCGGGAAGGGCGACTTTCCTGCCCCTTACATCGGTGAAGGGGAACCTTCTGGACGTGCAGGGCCTTTCAAACTACGGCGGTTACGTGGCGCTGGCATCAGAGCTAGTCACCTACGACGACAAATATGCGGGCATCGTCCGCTCTTTGCTGGGGCGTATCGCCGTTGTGGACGATTTGGACACGGCCATCGTCATTTCCAAAAAATACGGCTACAAATTCCGCATTGTCACTCTGGATGGCCAGCAGGTCAACGCCGGAGGAAGCTTCACCGGCGGTTCCGCGGCCAAAAACCAGGGGATTTTGAGCCGTAAAAACGAGGCAGAGCAGTTAAAGGTTGAAGCGGGGCGACTGAACGAACAGAAAGCCCTGATGGAACAGAAACTCCGGGAAATGTCAGAGCAGATCCGCTCTTTGCAGGCGCAGATCGAAGGCACAAACTCTGAGATGATCGTCGCAAACGAGGACCAGCTCCGGTTTTCCGGCGATTTGCAGCGGTATGAACAGAGCCGTGTCCAGCTTTTGGGCCGGCGGGAACAGCTTTCCACCCAGACGGCGGAAAGCCGCCGCCGCATTGACGAATCATCCGCTGGGATTACTGACGCCAAGGAACAGATCGAGGCACTTTTGAAGCGACAGGCGTCTCTCAAGGAAGAACTGAGCGGGTTTGAGGGAAGCCAGGGTGACCTGACCCTCAAACGGGAGGAACTGTCCGAGGCGCTCAACCAGTTGGCCCACCGGGAAATCGAATGGCAGAAGGATATGGAAGCCATTTCGGCGGCCACCCATGAACTTCATTCCCGCAAGCAGAGGTCCGATGAGGAAAAGGTGGCCTTGCTGGCGCAAAAAGAAGGCTACACCGCCGCTGTGGAAGAACTAAAGCAGTCCATTGCCGCCCGGGAGAAAGACGGCGAGACTTTTGCTTCCCAGATTGAGGAATACGACCAGAAGATCAAGGCGGTTTTGGAAAAACGCCAGCATATCGAAGGAGAGACCACAAAATTTCGGGCCGAGGAGCGGGAAGTGTCAGCGAAGAAAGAAGCGGCAGCCGGAGAACTTGCCCGGCTGGAGGAACAAAAGCTCTCGGCCCAGAAGGACTACGACACCATTATCGCAAGGCTCTGGGAGGATTACGAGCTGACCCGCAGCGAGGCGTCTGCCATCGCTGTGGAGATTGAGGATCAAAACGCCGCCCAGAAAGAACTGAATTCCATCAAGAATAAAATCAAGGCGCTGGGAACGGTGAACCTCTCCGCCATTGAAGAGTATAAGGAAGTCTCCCAGCGGTACGAGTTTTTGAAGGAGCAGGTGAGCGATGCCTCCCGTTCCAAAGATGAGCTGACGCGGTTGATCGCGGCGCTCACCAAAGAGATGGAAACCATTTTCTCGGAGAATTTTAAGAAAATCAACGAGAATTTCAGCCGGATATTCGTTGAGCTGTTTGGCGGCGGCAAGGCGAGCCTCACCCTCAACGACCCCGACGACATTCTAAATTCCGGCATTGAAATAAACGTCCAGCCGCC
>CABUOE010000048.1 GCA_902493155.1 uncultured Eubacteriales bacterium | reverse complement strand
GTGGTTCACGGCAGGGAGAAAATCACCGGTATCATCGGCTCCAAGCCCCCTCACCTGACAGCGGAGGACGAGCGGAAAAAGGTGCCGAAAATTGACGATATTTCCATCGACACCGGATATTCCAAGGGACAATTGGAGGCAATCGTTTCGCTGGGAGATCGTGTGACGCTGAAAGGCGAATTTGTGGAACTGAAAAACGGCCGGGTCAGCTCCAAATCGTTGGATGACCGGGCCTGTATTGCGTCGATTCTTCATGGGCTGGAGCTTTTGAAGGGGAAGAAATTGAGCTGTTCTTTAACAGTGGTATTTTCCTCTCAGGAGGAAGTGGGGGGAACCGGAGTGGCTGTGGCGACCTATAAAGTAAATCCCGACGCCGCCATCGTCGTGGACGTGAGTTTTGCCCACACCGCCGACGCTGACGAGAAAAAATGCGGAAAAATGGGCAAAGGCCCCATGATCGGCATCGCGCCGTCCCTAAACCGGAGGATGGCGGACGAGATGATCGCTTTGTCCAAAGAAAAAGGCTATCCTTATCAGATAGAAGTGATTCAGGGGCGTACCACTGGTACCAACGCTGACGAAGTGACGATTACTCGAGGCGGTGTGCGGACTGAAGTGGTTTCGGTGCCGCTGCGGTACATGCACACCCCTGTCGAAGTGGTGGAGTTATCCGATGTGGAGGCGGTGGGCGCGCTCATCGCCGACTATCTTGTCAGCCACGACTGGTCGGAAAGGGGGAAATAGCTGATGTTTGATAAAACCTTAGAAAAGCTCTGCAATGCAAACGGCATTGCGGGAGCAGAAGATGCCATCGCCCAGATAATCATTGACGAAATCAAGGATTACTGCCACTATCAAATCGACAATCTGGGAAACATCCTTGCCTTTAAAAAGGGGAGGGAAACGCCCCGAAAAAAAATTATGCTGGCAGCCCATATGGACGAAGTGGGGTTTATCGTGACGGGGTACACCTCCGACGGCAACCTCAGCTTTGCCAAGGTGGGCGGTGTGGACGATCGAGTGATTATCGGGCGGCAGGTTGTGGTGGGGCCGGAGAAAATTCCCGGCGTCATCGGGACAAAGCCCATCCATCTCCAGTCAGCGGAGGAGCGGCAAACCGTGGTCGATTCGGAAAGGCTCTATGTAGACATGGGGTGCTCCAGCAAAGAAGAGGTGGAAAGCCTTGTAAAGCTTGGGGAACAGATTTGCTTTAAAGGGGACTTTGGAACGTTTGGCGACGGGTGTTTGAAGGGAAAAGCCATCGACGACCGGCTGGGCTGTGCCATCCTGATCGACCTTATCCAGAGAGAGCTTCCCTTTGACACCCATTTTGCCTTCTGCGTCCAGGAGGAAATCGGCACCCGCGGGTCGACGGTTGCCGCTTATACCATCGCGCCGGACGTGGCGGTGGTGCTGGAAGCGACTACGGCGGCGGATCTCCCCGGCGTGGAAGGGGAGCAGGCGGTCTGCCGTCTGGGAAAAGGGGCTGTTGTCGGATTTATGGACAGCGCTACCATCTATCCCCGGGATTTATACGAGCTCTGCCACGAGCTGGGAGCGGAACGGGGAATTCCGGTCCAGACGAAAACCAAAGTGGCGGGCGGAAACGACGCGGGCGCCATCCACAAATCCCGCGGCGGGATCAAGGCCATCGCCATTTCTGCCCCCTGCCGGTATATCCACTCGCCTTACTGCGTAGTGAAAAAAAGTGACGCCGAGGCGGTCAAGGGGCTTTGCTGGGAGCTTTTGCTGGAGATCGGCAAATAAAATCAGGACAGAAAAGAGAAGAAAAATGACGGAATTTTTTCAGATAGACCCAAGAATTGAAAAATTGGCTCAGAAGAGCGAGGAACTTTGCAAAGAGGCCTTTGCACGGATCGACGACATGGCGGCTTACAATGAGGCGAAAGTGTTAAAGGCTTTCGCCGACAACCGGATTTCCGCCGCCCATTTGGTAGGAACCACCGGCTACGGCTACGACGACATGGGAAGGGACGCCCTCGACAAGGTTTTTGCTCAGGCAATGGGGGCGGAGGACGCGTTGGTGCGTCACACCTTCGTTTCCGGCACCCATGCCCTGACAGTGGCGCTATTTGGCGTGCTGAGGACGGGCGACACCATGGTGGCGGTCACCGGCAGCCCCTACGACACACTGGAAGAAGTTATCGGTATCCGGGGGGAGGGGAACGGCTCCCTCAAGGATTACGGTATTCACTATAAGCAGGTGGATTTGCTGGAATCCGGCGAACCGGACATTCCCGCTATCAAAGAGGCGGTGAAAGGGGCGAAGCTGGCCCATATCCAGCGTTCCCGTGGGTATTCTTTCCGGCCTTCTCTGACTGTGGAGAAAATCGGGGAGATGGTGAGGGCTATCAAGGAAGTAAGCCCCGACACCATCGTATTTGTTGACAACTGTTACGGTGAATTTGTGGAAAAGTTGGAGCCCACCGACGTAGGGGCTGACCTCATCGTCGGCTCCCTCATCAAAAATGCCGGCGGCGGCATCGCTGAGACCGGTGGGTACATCGCGGGGCGGGCCGATCTTGTAGAGCAATGCTCTTACCGCCTCACCTCGCCTGGAATCGGCCGGGAGGCGGGATGCAGCCTCAACCAGAACCGGAGCCTCTACATGGGGCTGTTTTACGCTCCGTCAGTGGTGGCGAACGCCGTCAAGGTGTCCTGTTTTGCATCTGCGCTGCTTCAGGAGCTGGGATTTCAGGTTTACCCTCAATATGATGAGTACCGCACTGACATCATTGCGGCGGTAGCTTTAGGGGATGCGGAGAAAATGATCGCTTTCTGTCAGGGCATTCAGAAAGGCTCTCCCATCGACGCCTATGTGACGCCGGAACCCTGGGCAATGCCCGGCTACGATTCCGAGGTCATCATGGCGGCGGGGGCGTTTACCATGGGCGCTTCTATCGAGTTGTCGGCGGACGGCCCGCTGAGGGAACCCTATGCTGTCTGGCTGCAGGGCGGGCTTACCTACAACACCGGAAAAATTGGGGTGCTGTTGGCGGCCCAGTCCATGCTCGAAAAGGGCTTGATACTCCAATAATAGCAAAATCTACTAAAAACGGAGAGGGAAGCCTCTCTGTTTTTTGTATTCGGAAAAGATGGCAAACCTTGCCAAAGCGGGGATTTCATGGTATGATTAATAAATATGAAAACAGGCGTAAAACCGCCAATTACCGAGAGGAGAGATCCCTATGGCCGCAAAAAATCTGATATTTCCGAAACACTACTCTCCAGAGCTGAATATTATGCAGACGGAGATTGCCATTAAGCTGGTAAAGGACACTTTTGAAAGGGAACTTTCCAATCACCTGAATTTGACGCGGGTTTCTGCGCCCTTGTTCGTCACTGGTAAGAGCGGGCTCAACGACAACTTAAACGGTGTGGAGCGGCCGGTGGCTTTTGATATTTCCGATATCGGCGAGGATGTGGAGATTGTTCACTCCCTGGCCAAGTGGAAACGTCTGGCGTTAAAGCGCTACGGCTTTGAGCCGGGAGCGGGCCTTTACACCGATATGAACGCCATCCGCCGGGATGAAGAACTCGACAACCTCCATTCGGTCTATGTGGACCAGTGGGACTGGGAGAAAATCATCACACCGGAGACGAGAAATTTTAAAACTTTGCAGCGGACGGTAAAGCAGATCGTCCAGACGCTAAAAATTACTGAAAACAAGCTACATAAATATTTTCCGCAGATGAAGAGTTTTATCGAAGAAACAGTCACTTTTATCACCTCAGAGGAATTGCTTCAAAAATACCCCGGCCTTTCCCCGAAAGAGCGGGAAAACGCTGTCTGTAAAGAATACGGCACCGTCTTTATCACCCAGATCGGCAAAAAACTGTCAAACGGGGAACGACACGACGGCCGTGCCCCCGACTACGACGACTGGGAGTTAAACGGCGACCTGCTCGTTTGGTATCCGGTGCTCGACCGGGCCATTGAGCTTTCCTCTATGGGAATCCGGGTGGACGTGGAGGCTTTGAAGCGCCAGCTCAAAGAAGCGGGCTGCGAGGACCGGAAAAATTTGGAGTTTCACAGAATGCTTCTAAACGGAGAACTGCCTCTGACCATGGGCGGCGGCATCGGCCAGTCCCGCCTTTGTATGGTGCTGCTCCACAAAGCACATATCGGCGAGGTGCAGGCTTCCATCTGGGACCAGGAAATGATCGACGAATGTGCAAAGCACGAGATTATATTGCTTTGAGGAGAATCATATGACTGAGCGGGAAAAGATGCTTCAAGGGGAGCTATACCGCCCCCTTGACCCGGAACTTTCAGCATTGCGGGCGAAAGCCAGGGCCCTCTGCCGGGAACTGAACAACACCCCGGAATCCGACGAGGAAAAACGGGCCTCTCTCTTGAAAGAGCTTTTCGGTTCCACCGGGGAGAAAATCTGGGTGGAGTCGGACTTTCGCTGCGACTACGGCTGCAACATTCACGTGGGGGAGAATTTTTTCGCCAACTTTAACTGCGTGATTTTGGACGTATGTGAGGTGCGCATTGGTAAAAACTGTATGCTGGCTCCGTCAGTACATATTTTTACGGCGACTCATCCGCTGGACCCAGATGAACGAAATAGCGGCAGGGAGCTTGGAAAACCTGTCGTGATCGGTGATAACGTCTGGATCGGGGGAAACGCCACCATCAATCCCGGCGTCACAATCGGGGACAACGCGGTCATCGCGTCGGGCGCGGTGGTGACAAAAGACGTGGCGCCCAATACGGTTGTAGGCGGCAATCCGGCCCGAGTGCTCAAGGAAATCCCGATAAAAAAATAAAGCCCTGCTGAAGGCGGGGACTCCGATAAATGAAAATGGAGGAAAGATATGAGCTTTGATTTTTCGAATTTTGGCTGCAAAGTCTTTAACGACGCGGTCATGTGCGAGAAACTCTCGAAGAATACCTACAAATCCCTGAGACGTTCCATTGACCTGGGGCTCCCTCTGGAGCCGGAAGTGGCGGATGTAGTGGCGACAGCCATGAAGGACTGGGCGGTGGAACTGGGGGCGACCCATTTTACCCACTGGTTCCAGCCCATGACGAGCTTTACCGCCGGAAAGCACGACAGCTTTATTTCTCCCCAGAAGGACGGCAAGGTAATTCTCGAATTTTCCGGCAAGGAACTGATTGTAGGGGAACCGGACGCCTCTTCTTTCCCCAACGGCGGCCTTCGGAACACCTTCGAGGCAAGGGGTTACACTTCTTGGGACTGCACCTCTCCTGCCTTTGTGCGGGACAATACCCTTTACATTCCGACGGCGTTTTACTCTTATACCGGCGAGGCGCTGGACACCAAAACCCCGCTGCTCCGTTCCATGGAAGCCCTCAATAAGCAGGCGCTTCGGGTGCTCAAGGCCTTTGGCAACAAAACGGCCACTCATGTCACGCCTACTGTGGGCGCTGAGCAGGAGTATTTCCTCATCGACCGGGAGAAATACGAACAACGGCTGGACTTAAAACTCTGCGGCCGCACCCTTTTGGGGGCGAAGCCTCCGAAAGGTCAGGAGATGGAGGACCACTACTGCGGGCGCATCCGCCTGCGGGTGGCGTCCTTTATGAAGCAGCTAGACGAAGCGCTGTGGGAGCTGGGCGTCACCTCCAAAACCGAGCACAACGAGGCGGCTCCCGCGCAGCACGAACTAGCGCCGGTTTTTGAGTCGGTAAACGTGGCCTGCGACCACAATCAGCTTACCATGGAAGTCATGCGGGAGGTCGCCAAGAAAAACGGTCTCGCCTGCCTGCTTCACGAAAAGCCCTTTGACGGGGTCAACGGCTCCGGCAAGCACAACAACTGGTCGTTGTCCACAAACGACGGGCAGAACCTCTTAGACCCTGGCAAAACTCCTTACGAGAATCTCCAATTTTTGGTGTTTTTGTCCGCTGTCATCATCGGAGTGGACAAGTACGCCGATCTGCTGCGGATGTCCGCCGCCAACACCGGAAACGATTTCCGCTTAGGGGGGCATGAAGCGCCTCCTACCATTATCTCCATCTTTTTGGGAGAACAGCTCACTCACGTTCTGGAAAACATCGCCGACGGGGCAAACCCCGACCAGACGCCTTCCTGCGTGCTGGAGACAGGTGTAGCGACGCTGCCGAAGCTTCCCAAAGACGACAGTGACCGCAACCGCACATCCCCCTTTGCCTTTACCGGAAACAAGTTTGAATTCCGGATGGTGGGCTCTTCGGCGTCTATTTCCATCGCCAACTATGTGCTCAACACCATCGTGGCGGACAGTCTGATGGAAATTGCAAACCGGCTGGAAAACTGCGCCGATTTTGACGGGGAAATCCAGAAAATCGTTAGAGACGCTATCAAAACCCACGGGAAAGTCATCTTTAACGGCAACAACTCCACCGACGACTGGGTGGTGGAGGCTGAAAAGAGGGGCCTTCCGAACCTTTCCAATACCGTGGATGCCATCGGGGCGATGGTGGAGCCAAAAAACATCGCGCTGATGGAGCGGCATCACGTGATGAACGAGGCGGAGTGCTTGTCCCGGTACGAAATTATGCTGGAAAACTACTGCAAGGTGATTTCCATCGAGGGCCACACCATGGCCCAGATGTGCCGCAGAGAAATTCTTCCCCATATGGTGGAGTTTGCCGGCAAGATGGCGGAGTCTTACGAAAAACTCGCCAAAATGCAGGTGTATAACGCCAACATCGAGGAATTTGTACGGGAGCTGTCTACACTTATTACCGAGGTGGACGACCTCTGCTGTGAACTGGACGTGGAACTGGACCAGTGCGACCAGATCGAGGACTACGTGGAAAACGCCTGGTTTCACCGGGATTCCATCCGCCGGGTGATGGCCGAGCTGAGAACCGCTGTCGACCGGGCGGAGCGGCTGGTTTCCTCCGACGCGTGGCCGATTCCCACCTATACTGATTTGCTGTATCGGGTGTAAAAACGCTTTGTAAGGCAAGGTGCCAAAACAAGGCGGCATCAATAAACCGGCCGAAGAAAGTTGTCTTTCGGCCGGTTTTATGCTATGGGATATTCAGGTGATATTGATGGATTTGCCAAAGCGAAAAACCATGAGATTAAAGGATTTTGATTATAGCAGCAATTGCGCGTATTTTATTACGTTGTGTACCAGTGATAGAAGGTGTGTTTTGGGCAAGGTGATAGGGGAAAACGATGTTTGCCCGTCGAATATCCAGTTGTCTGTATACGGGCAAATTGTTGACACAGCGATACAAAAAATACCGCAGTATTATTCAGATGTTGCCGTCGATAAATATGTGATTATGCCCAATCATATCCACATGATTTTGATGATAAAAAATAACGGGCGAACAATGTTCGCCCCTACGGTATCGAGAATTATCAAACAGATGAAAGGCTATGTTTCAAAAAAGATAGGGAAATCTGTTTGGCAAAAATCCTTTTATGATCATGTTATTCGCAATGAAAACGATTATCTTGAGATCTGGCAGTATATTGACAGCAATCCCGCCAAATGGACAGACGATAAATTTTATCATGAAACAAAATAACCGGCAGAGGCTGAATACAGACGGCGAATATTGTAGGGGCGAACATTGTTCGCCCGTAGTCTGTATATGGGCAGATTTTTGGTGAGACAATACGAAAATTAGGTGATGCTACATAATTCTATTTGCATGATTTTTGTTATAGAGAACAGCGGGCGAACATTGTTCGCCCCTACTATTTTAAAATCAGGCTGATTCCCGCCTATAAAAATTTATTTTACCGGAATTTTTTTCGTGGATAGGGCGTCGGTTCGTCTGTCAAATCCAGGAGATAGTCCACGCTGGTGTGGAAGAACTCAGCGAGCTTAATCAGCGTGGCTTTGGGAATGTTTATGTTTTCTAGTTCGTATTTTGAATATGTTTTTTGATTGATGAATAAAACTTTTGCGACATCGGTTTGAGTTAAATCGTTGTCCTCCCGCAAATCCCGAAGATGTTTGAGCATCATTATCCCCCCTGCTTTCATTATAGAGGAAGCAGCGTTTTCCACTGCATTTTAAGGGAATATGGCCTAAATATTTTCTTGCATACAGGAGTAGTCGATTTTTAGGCGTAAGAGCCCATTGGGGCTTGACAATTTTTAGGATTCGTGATAACCTTTCTATTAAGAATACAAATGGTAAAGACGTTGACAGAGACAGTAGGCTTTTGGGGAAAATCAAAAGCGAGCGGGGGACAGTGGAAGCCCTGTATGAGTAGCCATCTGCTGAAAATCCCTCTGGAGTCGCGCGCCCAACAGTTTTTCTCAGTAAGCGCCGCCGGTTTCCCGCCGTTAGAGGGGACGCATATGATGGTATGTTGAAATAGGTGGTATTGCGAAGTTTATCCTTCGTCCTGTTTGAGACAGGGCGGGGGATTTTTTCATTTAAGGACAAGTAAACGCTGGACTGGAGGTACAACAATGTATGAGAAGGTTTCTACAAACTTGAATTTTGTGGAACGGGAAAAAAAGGTGGAGGAATTCTGGAAAGAGCACCACATCTTTGAAAAGAGCATCGAGGACAGAAAGGACTGCCCGACCTATATGTTCTATGACGGCCCCCCTACGGCCAACGGCAAACCCCACATCGGCCATGTGCTGACGAGAGTTATCAAGGATATGATTCCCCGTTACCGCACTATGAAGGGTTACAAAGTCCCCCGCAAGGCCGGATGGGACACCCACGGCCTGCCGGTAGAGCTGGAAGTGGAGAAGCTCCTGCACATCAACGGCAAAGATCAGATTGAAGCTTATGGTTTGGAGCCGTTTATCGAGAAATGTAAAGAGAGCGTTTGGAAGTACAAGGGCATGTGGGAAGATTTCTCCCAGACTGTCGGTTTCTGGGCCGACATGGACGACCCATATGTCACCTATCACAACGATTTTATCGAGTCGGAATGGTGGGCTTTAAAGCAGATTTGGGACAAGGGCCTTTTATATAAAGGCTTTAAAATCGTGCCCTACTGCCCCCGCTGCGGCACCCCACTTTCGAGCCACGAGGTGGCCCAGGGCTATAAAGACGTAAAAGAGCGCTCCGCTATCGTCCGGTTTAAGGTGAAGGATGAGGACGCTTATATCCTCGCCTGGACCACCACCCCCTGGACCCTGCCGTCCAACGTGGCCCTCTGCGTCAACCCTGACGAAACCTATGCCAAGGTAAAAGCCGCTGACGGTTATACCTATTATATGGCCCAGGCACTGCTCGACACCGTTCTCGGCAAGCTGGCCGACAAGGAGGCGGGAACGCCTGCCTACGAGGTTCTGGATACCTTCCCGGGCAAGACTTTGGAGTATAAGGAATATGAGCCGCTTTTTGAATGCGCCGCTCCTTACGCAGAGAAGCAGCACAAAAAGGCGTTTTTTGTGGCCTGTGACAGCTATGTCACCCTGACCGACGGTACCGGCGTGGTCCACCAGGCCCCCGCCTTCGGTGAAGACGACGCAAGGGTAGGCCGCAAGTACGATATGCCCTTTGTCCAGCTGGTGGACGGAAGCGGACATATGACAGAGGATACCCCTTTTGCCGGATTGTTCGTCAAAGACGCCGACCCGGAGGTCTTAAAAGACCTGGACAAACGTGGGCTTCTCTTCGACGCGCCTAAGTTCGAGCACAGCTATCCTTTCTGCTGGCGCTGCGACACGCCGCTTATCTACTACGCGCGGGAATCCTGGTTTATCAAAATGACCGCTGTCAAAGACGATCTCATCCGCAACAATAACACCATCAACTGGATTCCTGAGAGCATCGGCAAAGGCCGCTTCGGCGACTGGCTGGAAAACGTCCAGGACTGGGGCATCAGCCGCAACCGGTACTGGGGTACCCCTTTGAATATCTGGGAATGTGAATGCGGACACCGCCACGCCATCGGCAGCATTGCGGAACTAAAGGAAATGTCCGACAATTGCCCCGACGACATCGAACTGCACCGGCCCTATGTGGACGCTGTGACCATCAAGTGTCCGGAGTGCGGCAAGCAGATGAAGCGTGTCCCCGAAGTCATCGACTGCTGGTTTGACTCCGGCGCCATGCCCTTTGCTCAGCACCATTATCCTTTTGAGAACAAAGACCTGTTTCAAGCCCAGTTCCCGGCAAACTTTATCTCGGAGGCTGTTGACCAGACAAGAGGATGGTTCTATTCGCTGTTGGCGATTTCTACCTTGCTGTTCAACAAGGCTCCCTATAAAAACGTCATCGTTTTGGGCCATGTTCAGGACGAAAACGGCCAGAAGATGAGTAAATCCAAAGGAAACGCCGTCGATCCCTTCGACGCTTTGGCCACCTACGGCGCCGATTCTATCCGCTGGTATTTCTACTCCAATTCTGCCCCTTGGCTCCCGAATCGTTTCTACGGCAAGGCGGTGCAGGAGGGACAGCGGAAATTCCTGTCCACTTTGTGGAACACCTACGCCTTTTTCGTGCTGTATGCCAATATCGATAACTTTGACGCGACCAAATATGAGCTGGACAAAGTATCCTTAAATGTCATGGACAAGTGGTTGCTGTCTAAGCTTAACACCCTCGTCAAAGAAGTGGACAGCAACTTGGAAAATTACCGCATTCCCGAAGCGGCCCGCGCATTGCAGGACTTTGTGGACGAAATGAGTAACTGGTATGTCCGCCGCAACCGGGAACGGTTCTGGTCCCAGGAACTGACCCAGGATAAAATCAACGCCTACCTCACCTTGTATACTGCCCTGGTGACAGTGTCCAAGGTAGCGGCTCCCATGATTCCCTTTATGTGCGAGGATATCTATCGGAACCTGGTTTGCAGCGTCGATCCCTCTGCGCCGGAAAGTGTCCATCTCTGCGACTTCCCGGCTGCCGATGAGTCCCTCATCGACAAAAAGTTGGAGGACGACATGGAGGAAGTGCTCCAGATCGTCACATTAGGTCGGGCGGCGCGGAACGCTTCCAGTCGCAAAAACCGCCAGCCCCTTCAGAGTATGTCGGTCAAGGCCGACCATTCTCTGGACGAAATGTATAGGGATATCATTCGGGAGGAACTGAACATCAAAGAACTTCACTTTGTGGAGCATACCGATGATTTTGTTTCCTATACCTTCAAGCCGCAGCTCAAGACTCTGGGCCGCAAGTATGGTTCCAAAATTAACGAGATCCGCACTGCTTTGGCGAATCTCGATGGCTCCAAGGCGAAGAAACAGCTGGATGCCGAAGGCGCTGTCACCGTTGCTCTGTCTGACGGAGACATTCAGCTGGCGGAAGAGGACCTGCTCATCGAAACTGCTCAGGTAGAGGGGTACACAACCCTGTCCGATCGGGGCGTCACTGTGGTGCTGGATACCCGCCTCACCGACGAGCTTATCGAAGAGGGGTTTGTTCGCGAAATCATCAGCAAAATCCAGTCTATGCGGAAAGAAGCGGACTTCGACGTGATGGATCACATCACCGTTTACCAAGCAGGCAGCGAGAAAGTTGCACAGATTCTCACCGCTCACGCTGATGAAATCAAGCATGACGTGTTGGCGGTTGATATTGTGACCGGCCAAATGGATGGCTTTACCATGGAGTGGAACATCAATGGGGAAGACACCCAGCTGGGGGTAAAGATCTGCCGGTAGTAAATAGAATGAATAAGTGCGGTGCGGGTATATACCTGTACCGCATTTATTGTTTATGAGGTAAATTTAAGTGATTTTTACAATTGGATTTGATGCAGAAGAAATAAAATGCAGCAGTAAAAGAAAATACTGGAAGACAAAAAATAGTTTTATTTTGACTTTTTAGAATTTTAAGTCCAATTTAATAGTTCTAATTATACTTTATAGTTTAAAATATACTAATTAAAAATTATAAAACTATAAAGTGTAAATAAAACTATTGTCTCTCTCCCCGATTACGCTTAAGATATAAATAACATCGAAATAAAATTAATATTTTATGCATTCGATGTGAACCGGTGAGGAATAACATATGTTTTATAATGTTAATGGAGATGAGTAAAACATGTGGCGTTCAAGTATGGTTAGGAGGAGTAAAAATGAAAAACAAGAGAGGAAGACGCAGGCTTGCAGCGCTGCTAAGTGGTATATTGGCCCTTAGCTGTGCCTTGAGCAGCGTGCCTGTCGGCGCACTGGATGATGGAGCACTCCGGTCTGCTGATGGAAAGGTCAATTATGCCTTGGGTTGTACTTACACATCCACAGACCCGTATGGGGAAAATGGAAATATTTCCTATCCTGATACAGGCAACAAAGAATTGACCGATGGGGAATTGGCCCTGGACGCTACGGAGCATAAAGACCCTCGATGGGTCGGATTTGCGGGTAGTCCCCAAATCGTTGAAGTGACTCTGGATTTAGGTACAGACCGTACCTTTAACACGGTCGAATATGTCAGCTATGTGTACGGCGGCGCTGCTATCGGTTTGCCTTTGACAGAGGAAATCGACTATTCCAGCGATGGATTGAACTGGGCGTCTTTTTATAACGGAAAAGATAGAGTCGCTTCGACTGAAAAAGGCGCTGAGGCTATTACTGTACCAGGCGAAACGGTAACGGGCCGGTTTGTCAGATTCAAATTTACCTACACCCAGTTTACCTGGCTTTTCTTTTCGGAATTCCGTGTATTGGGTGACGTAGGTGAAGACGCTTGTGAAATTCCCCGGTTTACTAAAAATTTAGCATCCACACAGTCCGTCTACGTAGACGATATGGTCAACTTCCAGGTGGAGGCTGAAGTATCGGATGGCGGAACACTGAGCTATCAGTGGTATAAAGACGACGAACCTGTCGGCGAAAACAGCAGCTCCTACAACATTTCCCGCGCTACTTTAGAAGATGCGGGCGTTTACAGAGTTGAGGTCACTAATACCAATGGTGCTGCTACCGCCATAGCGGTCAGCGTAAGATGTAATTTGAAGGTGACCGACGGCGGCAGTATCGACCCTGATCCCGATGATCCGGTTTTGAACCCTGACCCCAATAATCTGGCAGAGGGAGCTTCGTATACTTCTTCCTGGAGAGCGAATGCATCCTACCCTGATACGGGAAACAAAAAGCTGACGGATACTGTCGTTGCAAGCGAAGCGTCTTACAGGGATTCGGCATGGGTTGGATTTAACAAAAATGATGCTTCTGATGAAAATCCTTTGTCCATCGTCGTAGACTTGGGCGAGAAAAAGCGCTTTATGGAAGTGGCTACTAACTTTTTATCCACCCCGTCTGCAGGTATTTATTGCCCTACTGGCGTCAAAGTGTCTATTTCGAACGATGGCAGCAGTTGGACTGCGTTGACAGACGATACCATCGTACGCCCAACTGTTAACATGATTTACGGCTATCAGTTTGTTGCTGATAAAGTGCAATCTGCCCGTTTTGTAAAACTTGAAGTGACAAGCGATTCCAGCTGGACTTTCCTAGATGAGTTCAGAGTTTTAGAATATCCTCAGAGTTACATGCCCGGGGATCAGTCTGATAACTTTGCCTTTGAAAAGAGCTATACATCGAAACCTGCCGCTTCCGCTACTTATCCGGATGCGGACAACAAAAAATTGACCGACGGCAGAACCGGTACAATGGACTATTCCGTCGACCTGTGGGCAGGCTACGAAAACAATAAC
>CABUOE010000047.1 GCA_902493155.1 uncultured Eubacteriales bacterium | reverse complement strand
GCCCAGCTCCGAGGGATCGGAGGCGCGGATAACCTTGTAGATGGCGTTTTTCACGACGCTCATGGAAAGTCCGGCCGAGATGTCCTCCACTCCAGCGCCGTCCTTTTGTGCCTGCTTGACCGACGAGTTCATGAAAACGGTACAGCGGGAGCCCAAATCCACAGGGTACTGGGAGAAAAGCCCACGCTGGGAAAAATCGGCGATGTCGTATCCCATGGATTTGGCGAAGGTTTCGATAAAGGCCCGAAGAACAAGCCTCGTTTAACATAATGCTGTCGATGGAGTCGTTTTTCACCTTGAAGCACTTGATGTCCTGGCCGCCGATGTCCAAAATAAAGTCCACCTGGGGGTTAAAATGCCGCGCCGCCTTGAAATGGGCCATGGTTTCGACGATGCCGGCATCTACCCGGAAGGCGCTCTGAATCAGCTCCTCGCCGTAGCCGGTGACGACAGAGGAACGGATGGTGATCCTGTCCCCGCAGAGGGAGCGGATCTTCAAAAGCTGCTCCTTGATGATGACAACAGGGTTCCCCTGATTGGAGCTGTAGTACTCATACAAAATATCGTCGTCTTGAGAGATGAGGACCACTTTGGTAGTAGTACTGCCGCAGTCGATGCCCAAGTAGGCGTCGCCCTCATATTCCTCAATGGACACTACCGGAACAGTGGCCTTTTGGTGACGGCTGACAAAAGCCTCGTAGTCGTCTTCACCGCTGAAGAGAGGCTCTAAGTAGTTAGAACTGCTGGTGTCCACTGGAGCATTCTCGATTTTCTGAAGCAGGCTCTCGATGGTTTCCTCGTTGCCGCTTTCAGTGGCATAAACAGCGGTACCCATAGCAACAGAGAACTGGCCCAATTCGGGGAAAATAGCATTTTCCTTGGACAGGTTCAAGGTTTTGGCAAACTGCTTTTGCAACTCCTTAAAAAAGAAGAGAGGGCCTCCCAAAAAGGCGACTTTTCCCTTGATGGCCCGGCCTTGGGCCAAACCGGTGATAGTCTGGTCGACGACGGCCTGAAAGATACTGGCGGCCAGGTCTTCCTTCCGCGCCCCCTGATTTAAGAGGGGCTGGATGTCGGATTTGGCGAAAACGCCGCACCGGGAGGCGATGGGATAAAGCTTCTCCGAATGAGAAGCCAGAACATCCAAATCCTCGGGGGTGACGTTTAACAACGTGGCCATCTGGTCGATAAAGGCGCCTGTCCCGCCGGCGCAGGTGCCGTTCATCCGCTCCTCCACGCCGCCGGTCAGGAAAAGGATTTTCGCGTCCTCGCCGCCCAGCTCGATGACCACGTCGATCTGAGGGTCAAAGAGCTGCACCGCCTTGCCGGTGGCAAAAACCTCCTGGATAAATTCAATCCCCGCCGCCTTGGAAAGGCCGAAACCGGCGGAACCCGACAGCGCCACCGTAAAGGTATGTCCTGCTAAAACAGCTTGCGCTTTCCGTAGCACCTCCGCCGTTTTCTGGCGCACCTGGGAAAAGTGGCGTTCGTAATGTTTGAATAAAATGGTCTCTCCGTCCATGGCCACCACTTTGACCGTGGTGGAACCAATGTCAATTCCTACACTTAATCTCATGATTTTCCCAACCTCCCCGTCCCGGAGGTGCCTCACCTTTGGAGGCCCTTTCTTTTGCTCTCTTCTATATCAAACGTTATTCTCGTTCGTCAGGCTGCAATCCCGCGGCAAATCAGCCCCAAGGTGTCTCGCAGTTCCGTTCCGAACTGCTGCTGGGCGTCTTGAACGGCCAGTTTGTTTTGCTGTACGGCGGATATATATTTTCGCTGGATCGAGCCGATGAGGATGGTCAGCACCTCCATTACCTGCTCTTTGTCTGTTTCCGGCTTGAGGGAAATGCTCTCTAAAAATTTTCCCAGCGCCTCAAGCCCAAATCGCCACACTTCCTCCCGGCACCGCTGTAGTGCCTCGTTGTTTTCCGGAAAAGTCTTGTTGGACGCAAATTGGACGATCAGCTGATAGTGGTAAGGGTGTGCAGCAAAAAAGCCGATGTGCAGCCCGTATACAGCCGCCAAATAGTCGATGCCCGTCAGTTTCCCGCAGCAGGTATCCTGCTCCGCCTTGCGGAAATCCTCCATGCAAGACCGAAGCGTCTCTAAAAACAAATTTTCCTTGCTTTTGAAATAGTGGTAGAGCAGCCCTTTTGAGATAGATGCGCCAGCACAGATTTGATTGGTGGAAGCGCCCTCGTATCCATGAAGCCCGAATTCTACAATGGCCGCCTCGATCATTTTGTTGCGGGTAACTGCCCTCTCCTCTGTTTTATTCATCTCAAACCGTCCTTATGCCAAAACCGTCCCAATAAAACCGGATTGTATCGTGGAGTGTTTTTGTAGAAATACTTTCTCCCGACAAAATCCCGGCAATTTCTATAGAAGCTAAAAACTAGAATTATTATAGCATTTATTGACCACATGGTCTATATCCACACTACACAAAGCAGATTGTCGAAAGCTACTATTTTTTGTCTTATTTTCGTATGGATTACCAGGTTTTACCCTGTTTTTTCAAGTCTTTGACAAGAATTTTACATTTTTAGGGTAAACAGAAAGCCCGCCGCTAACGCGACGGGTTTTCCGTGTGATAAAATGTTAGATTTTTTGTATGTGCCAACCAGGAACCATGTGGTTTCTGATCAACTACCTTAACGACGAAGATAGTATAACACAGAAATAGCGTTTGATTTGTCGAAATCTGTCATCAAACAAAAATATTTTGTGAAATTCTGTCCTTTCGGACCTGCGCCGTCGTTTTTTACCCAATCAAGGCTATAGCGCCCGTTTTGTGGGGGCTTTCCGACGTTATCCCTTCTTTTCCTCTGCAATCTGAAAAAATTCGCAGGCAGGGTCGTCGGGTAAAATTCGATTTTCTTCCCCAATCCGACAATTTCTGCTGAAATAAAGGCCTTTCCGCTTGCAGAAATAGCAGTGCGGACGACGGTATACCGTGTCCCGGCAGTCGTCGTAAAAATACCTGCACTCCCGGCAGAAACGATTCTTGTCCATCCTATTTGGAATTCGCACCTTTGGCAGGCCGCTCTTGAGTTCCTACATCGGTGAAAATATTTTCCGGTTCCTCCGGTGATTCCGGGAATTCTCCCCGCTCTTCCCGGAGCTTTTTCTCGTGGGGGGCGACAATGTAACGGATAATATAGGGGTAGGAGTTATAAACGGCGATAAATCCCGCAGTCGACAATCCGATGAGCAGGATCACCGGCACAGTGTATGGGAAAAACCAAACCAGCGGAAAAGCAATCAGCAGAATAAAGAAGGTAGTGATCACGTTGGTCCGCAGTCCCAGAAAAGCAAAAATCAGGGCGTTTTTTAGGATATGCCGGAATTTTAGCTCCACCGTCACCGCCATAAGATACGCATAAAAACGCATAAAGAACATGACGACCATCATGAGCAGGCAGATTCCCAACGGAAGGAACATCCAGGCCCCTTCGTCAGCGCTTTTCCAGTAAAATGTCAGGGATAAAATCACAACGGCAGACACCGCCAGATCCAAAAGGAACAATCCCGTGCTCTGCTTCCAGTTTTTCCGGAAGGCCTCAAAGAAATCGTACATCAAAAAAGTGGGCCGCTCGTCGGCATAGTTACGAAGAATGTAGGTAAATCCCGCAATAGCTGGCCCAATAGTAACAATGGGGATACAGCAAAGCAAAAACAAGAGGTTCAGTTCCAGCAGCTTCCAGAATTTCCGGAAATAGAGCTCAAAGAAGTAGAAAAACCGGGTTTTGTTGGTTCCTCCCTTATCGACGCCGGGACCGGGCTTGTTATAATTAAACAATCCAAAAAAAGCCATTTTATTACTTTTCCCCCAATGAATTTTCATTTCCCTCTTTAATAGATACTAAATTAGTATGCAGGAATTCGGTTTTTTTGTCAATAGACAGTCTTTCTTGATTTTTTAAACGTTTTATTAACTGTTAAAACATAGGGGCAAAAATTCGGGTACAGAGCCCGTTTACCACCGCTGACAACAGGATCAACAGCATCAGAATGAAGAACTTGACCGTGTAGGTTTTTAGAATTCCTGCAGGCATGGAAAAATCGTCGGAGGTCATTACCCTGAAAAAACGGTTTGAGAGCTTTATTGACTCCCTTCCGGCCAGCAGGATGGCGTAACTGGAGACAATGCCTGCCGGCACAATGAGGGCCAGGGACATGAGGATGCCCTTCATTCCCAGATTCAGATAAAAATGCCCCATTGCGGTGCCCAGGCCGATTCCGCGAAACGCCACCAGGAAAAAGGAAAAGGGCTGCCCTACTGCGCTGAACCCACACAAAAACAGCAGCAACGCAAAAACTCCACCGGACAGAAGCGATGAAAGCAGGGCAGATAGGAAGGTGTCCCCCGCTTTTTGCAGCAAAAACTGCTCAGTAATACGCTGAAGGCTATCGGAAGTTTCAGGGCTCGCCCCTCCTACCAGCACAGCGCCGTATGCCACCCCGATGAAAAACAGGGCGATCAGAACCGAAAAAAGCAGGCTTTTGGGCTTTTTTTCGGCCACAAACTGAATTTCGGTTTCCGGAATCGACATATTTTCCGGCAGGTTTACAATCTTGTCCATTTCACTACCATCCTTTCACTCACTCTTTCAAACTGTTACATTCTATGAAAGGACAAGGGATAATATCCGTCTCAAAAGGGACAAGTCGAAAATTTTTTGGAGGGTCCCGAAAATCGCAAAAAGACCGCCGAATTAATCGACAGCCTTTTTCTTCGAAGCATTGTTTGCAAGAACAAACCACGCTGATTATTTGGAAAGCTCATAGGCCCGTTTGGTGCAGTTTTCACAGCAGCGGGTGACAGCTTTTTGCAGTCCCATCTCAGAAAGGCCCTCTAAGCCCGCGATAGTGGTTCCACCTTTGGAGGAAACCATCCGGATGAGCTCCTCCACATCCTTGCCGGAGTGCTCCATCATGTCGGCCGCGCCCCGCATGGACTGGCAGAAAAGCTTAAGCCCCGTCTCATAGGGGATTCCGTTTTCCTCGCCGTAGCGGATAAAGCCCTTGGCATACTCGTAGAGGAAAGCAGGGCTGCTGCCGTTTAAGGCGATGACCTCGCAGAGCTTATCGGCGGGGATTTCGCAGACGATACCCGCACAGCCAAAAATCTCTTTGACGTTTTCAAATTCCTCTCTCTCCGTCGGTTCCACCGGAGCCATGGCGGTAGCGCCCATTCCCACCAGCAAGGGAGTGTTGGGCATGACGAGAACCACCTTGGCGTCGAAGCCCAGAGCCTTTTTGATGGCTTCCGCTGTGATGCCCGCCGCAATGGAGATAAACACCTTGTCCTTGCCGGAAGCACCGTTCAGAGCAGCAAACATTTCGGGGAAATTCTGGGGTTTCACCGAAAAAAGAACGTAATCGCTCCATTCCACCAGTTCCGCCGCCGATGCTTTGGCTTCCAATCCCACATCGGACAGGGCCTCTGCCTTTTTAGGGTCGATGTCGTAACCCGCGAAGGCGATTTTCCCTTTCATTCCTTTCGCGGCGCCCCTGATAATAGCCGTCGCCATGTTTCCACAGCCGATTGCACCTAACTTAATCATCTGATCTTCATCCCTTTCACACATCATGGCCCACTGCTTTCCGGCAGGCCGAAAAAAGTATAAGGGAGTCCGTCCCGAACGGCGGCTGCTGCAAAGCAGTACCGATTCGAAAGCGTTCTCCCCTTCTTTCGTTTATTCGCCGTCGAAAGCCTGCGCCGCCTTCATCATAATGGCGCATTCCAGGCGTTTTTTCTCCAGCTCGCAGCCTAATTTATGAGGCTTTAAGACGTCTCCCGCATACTGGAGGTTGTTGGCGTTGCAGCCGCCGCTGCAATAGAATTTCGCCCAGCATTTCTGGCAGTCTTCTTTGCCGTAGATGTTAGCCCGGGCAAAGTAATCCTTCCGTTTCAGGTCGAAGGTGCCGTCGTAGAGAGAGCCCATCTTCCAGTCCTCCATGCCGACGAACTGGTGGCAGGGATAGATGTCCCCGTCCGGGGTGATGGCAACATACTCGTTGCCGCAGCCGCAGCCGCGGAGCCGTTTGATGGCACAGGGGCCTTGATCCAGGTCGATCATAAAATGGAAGAAATTAAAGCCCTTCCCCTGTTTTTTGTAGTCGAGGAGTTTTACTGCCAGCCGCTCGTACTCCTTGGCAATGGCCGGGAGATCTGCCTCGGTGATGGCGTAATCCTCGTTGGGGTCGGTAACCACAGGCTCCACCGAAATCTGGTCGAAGCCTAAGTCGTTTAAATGGAAAACGTCGTCAGCAAAATCGAGATTCTTGTGGGTGAAGGTGCCACGAACATAATATTGGTCGTGCCCCCGCTTGTCCACCAGCTTTTTGTATTTTGGGACAATGGAGTCATAGGAGCCGCTGCCGTCCACGCGGGGACGGAAATAGTCGTTTACTTCCTTCCGGCCGTCGATGGAGAGCACTACATTCGACATCTCTTTGTTGATAAAGTCGATTTTGTCGTCGGTGAGCAGCATGCCGTTAGTGGTGATGGTGAAGCGGAAGTTTTTGTCAAACTCCTTTTCCTTGCTTCTAGCATACTCCACCACCTGCTTGACCACTTCGAAGTTCATCAGCGGCTCCCCGCCGAAGAAGTCGAGTTCCAGGTTTCTCCGGCCCTGAGAATGCTCGATAAGGAAATCAATGGCCCGTTTGCCGGTCTCAAAGTCCATGAGTTTTCTGCCGTGACCGAAGTCTCCGGTGGAGGCGAAGCAATATTTGCACCGCAGGTTACAGTCGTGGGCAATATGCAGGCACATGGCTTTAACAGGAGAAGCGACCATTTTATCGGCAAACTGGGCGTAGTCGTCCTCGGAAAAAAGGATGCCGTCGGCGTACATCTCGTAAAGCTCACTGTAAGCGTCCATGAGCTCTTCCTTGGAAAACTCCGAAGAAAGCTTATGGAGCACCTCTTCGGGACAATTTTCTGTTAGAGGCGGCGTTATCTCATCCAGCAGGCGGTAGGCTGCGTCGTCGACGACCGAAACGCCGCCGCTGTGTACGTCCAGCACAATGTTATAGCCGTTTAAGTGATACTTATGTATCATGTTTTTCGTCCTTTCGCGATGGGGACTGCATCCGGGTATTTTCCCGGGGCGCCCCCCGATGTAGGTGCGGAAGCAAAACCTCCCGCACAAAATGAAACCCCGCCTTGCGGCAGGGTTTTAAGAGCAATTCGGTAAACCCCAAATTACTTATTGTTATTCTCGCATTTCTGGTTTGCAACGGTGCAGGAAGTTTTGCAGGCAGACTGGCAGGAAGCCTGGCACTCGCCGCAGCCGCCTTTGGCAGCAGATTTCTTCAAATTGCATTTGTTAAGGGTTTTTACGTGTTTCATTTTCATTTCTCCTAACCTTGAAAAAATTATCTTCTCTTTTGCTTCGCGTTGACGCCCAGGATTCCCCCGATCATCGCCGACACGATTAAGATAGCAAATTTTGTCAGGCTTTGCATGGCCGGAGCCTGTTGGGTGAAAAGAACGCCTGCAATGGTGAGGATCAGCGCCAAAATCACACCGACGGCCACACCAATCAAAAGGCCCTTTTTCCGAAAGGCCCGCGCCGCCCCGTATCCGCCGGCAAAACCGCCCGCGGCCACCGTCAGAATAGCCATGATCCGCATGGCGGCGGTGGGAAGGGAGAAGCAGGAAACCGCCAATGCGCAGAACAGAATTACGGCTACCGCCGTCGCCGTCCCGGCGATGGTTCCCACAAGCAAAGGCTTTCCATACACGCCTAATCTGATTTCATTTTTCGATTTCAACTTTTCCACGGCACCCGCCATACCATCGCCCCGCTTATCCACAATTTTGCCGGTTAAGGCTCATTAAAGGATATGCGCGCTGGCAGAACGTTATGCAAAAACTTTAAGCTTCTGTGTCGTCGTGGACAGTCTCGTTGGACTGGATGGCCCAGCGTTTGATGCGGACCTTGCTTCTGTCGCCGCCAGTCTCGATGACGACGGTGTCCTCACGGACTGAGACAACACGTCCGATGATACCGCCGGCAGTGATGACTTCGTCGCCGACCTGCAGGTTATTTCTCATTTCCTGCGCTTCTTTTTCCTTCTTCTTCTGAGGACGGATGAGCAGGAAATACATAATGACAAAAATCAGAACAATCGGAAGAAGCTGAATCAGCATGACCCACATGGATCCGCCTTGTGCTTCGGCTGCCGTTGCGTCGGCAAGAACGCTGAGGGGCATATTTCCCAGTAATGCTGGCATTGAATTACCTCCAAACAAATTTTAAACAACCTAGAAGTTGAACATTTTTATTATACATGATCGATCCCGAACTTTCAAGGGGGTGCGGAGGGATAAATATGAATTTTTCATCAATATTGGAAGTTTTTTCACCAAAATGCGGAAAAGCCCGCCTATTAAGGCGGGCTTTTTTCGATAGCGTTAAGTTATTTGCCTGAGAAGTAGTTGGCCAGGCCATCGGCGGTATATTTCGCAAACAGAGAGATATTACTGCTGTTTTTGAGGATCTCCATCTCCTGGGCATTGCTCATAAAGCCGTATTCCACCAAAACAGATGCAAACTGCTTTTGGCGGGTGACGGCGAATTCGCTGAACTTATAACCCCGGTTTTTGGCGCCGTCACTGTAGGACATCTGGAGGTAAGCCTGGTAGATGGCGTTATTGAGATTCCGGGCCAGAGGCATGGAGAAGGGGGTGTTGTAGTAAACTTCGATTCCCCTCGCGCTAGCAGCACCCGAGTTGTGATGGACGGATACGAAAATATGGGGCTCCCAGTCGTAGGCAAGCTGGCACCGCTTGTAGAGGTCTTTCAGGTTCGTACCGTCACTGTCCAGCATGTAAACAGTGGCGCCGCGGCTTTCCAGCTCCGCCTTGAGGGCTTTGGCCTTCTGGAGGTTCATAGCGGACTCATAAGTGCCGTCCACTCCGATAGTACCGGTGTCCAATGTACCTGCATTGTAACCGTGGCCGGGGTCGATGACAATCCGAGCTTCCGACAAACTGCTGATGGGATTATAAAAGCGGAGTTTCAGGTTGCCGGTAGAGGTGTACTCTGCATAGCAGCCGTAATATTTGTTGGGCTGGGAGAGGGTGAGTTCCAGCACGCCCTGGGCGATGCCGTCCTTGACTCTCGTGGACCAGGTGGCGTTTTTAAAGGCGCCGCCTGACGGAATGGACACGCCGCTCAAATCCATCTGGGTGGTGTAATCAAAGGTGATGGTCACTTTTGTGGCGTTGTAACTGGTCACCCAGTTGCCGGAGCTGTAGGTAAAGGGAGAGGTCTCCACATTGAAGGGGACATTCCATTTGCCTTTGATATTTAGGGTGGTCATTTTGCTGTCCACCGAGATGTTCAGTCCAGAGATCACATTGTTGCCCTGGGTTCCGCTGTCGGCGACGACGACTACGTCGGATTTCTTGACCTTTCGGCCGGATTTCAGCTCATAGTAGTTGCCGGAAACGCTCTTCACGTAGTCGATGGTCCCCTTGGGCATATTGTAATAATAGGGAGCTGCGTAATCTTCGCCCCGGTCATCGGTCTTGAATACGTCTATGTATTTCTTTGTGGGAGAGACCTGCTGGCCGGAAACGGCGCTGACGCTGCCGGAAATATCGCTGTTGTCGCCGGAACTGCCCCCCGGATTGGAGGAACCTCCTGCATTTTCAGGAACTTCCACGCCCACAAGGCCAGCGGAGAGTTTTGTCTCGGTGTTACTGGCGGTTTTGGCCGTAAAGGAAATGGCGCCTAGGTCTTTGCCCGCGCTGACAGTTGGAACGGTATAGGTACCCTCAAACCAGTACATAGTACCGGTCCGGGTGGATGTTTTTGTAAGATTGACCGTGGTGCCGTTCACCTTTGCAGTGACGGTGGCGGTGGAATCCGCCAAAGCGCGGAGCTTAAGCTGCTGGCCGCTGTAAACCGAGGTGACGCCTTTGGGCTCGATCTGGCTCAGAATCGGTTCTTTGACGCCGGTTCCTCCGGCTGCGAACACATTGGCGCAACCCAAAACCATCGTAAGCAGGGTCATGAGCAGGAATGCTTTCAGGTATTTAAACTTCTGCGTTTTCAACATCTTTGGGACCTCCGGTTATTTGAGTAAGGCTGTAAAGTTTCGTTTTTCCAGTTCCATTGCTTCTTTTGCGGTGGACGAGGGGTTAAAAAGCTGCTCGTAGCGGAAGAAGATCATCCCCCCGTAGTTTTTGTAAGCTCTTGCATCGTCGATTTGGTGGGCCAAAATATCGTGGTTAACCTGCCATTCGTCCTTGCCGCTTCCGCCGTACTGATCCTGCTGTCCCACCTTATAGGCGGCGAGGCCGACAAGCAGGTCTACTTCATCGCAGCTGACAAGCTCGCTCCACTGCTTCATAACGGTGCTATAGGCGGCGGTGGAATGCTCAAACCCATAGTAGAGCTGCGGCGCGATATAATCGCAGTAGCCGGGAGTGGAACACCACTTTTTCACGTCGATGTAAAGCTGGTCGACATTCTGGCTGATGACACCTCTGGGGCTGATGCCGAAGATGGCGGAAGAATCGGCTTTCTTGATGGCTTCGTTCATTTCCTTGACCATCTTGGAGGTATTGTCCCGCCGCCAATCGGCCTGGCTTAACTTGCCGCCTGCTTTGACGTAAGCGTCATACTGGGCCTTGTCGTAGGAATCCGGCAGGGAGGGCGGATAGAAATAATCGTCGATGTGGATGCCGTCCACGTCGTAGTTTTTCACGATTTCAGCGGCCCCGTCGGCGATGAGCTTTCGCGCCTCAGCAGAAGCGGGGTTGTAGTAAAGCCGCCCGTCGTACTCAATGAGGTTTTGGCTTTTGAGAGAACTGTCGTCGTACCATTTGCGGATGGGAAATTCCGACGAAACGTTTTGGATTTCAGTGGTGGTCATAGCCCGCATAGGATTGATCCACGCCTCGATTTTAAGCCCCCGGCTCTTGGCCTCGCTGACCATGATTTTAAGCGAGTCATAAGAAAGGGATTTGCCTAAGGTCCCGCTGCAATAGCTGGACCAAGGGAACAACTCTGACGGATAAAAACTGTCGCTGAACGGACGGACCTGGACAATGACGGTGTTGAGCCCGATGGATACACAGTTATCGTACATTTTCCCGATGCTTTCCTTAAACTGGGCCTCGGTTTTCCCCTTGAGGATGGGCGCCAAGTCCAGATAAGCGAGCCAGACGGCCCGGACTTCGTCGGCCGGGGCCTTGTTGGTCCGCGCCGCCAAAACTTCCTCAGAAGAATCTATATGTAACTGTGTCAAAATCGAATCGATAGTGCCCGCGTCCCCGGCTACTGCGTTTTCGCCGGATTCCGTCAGGCCGGACGGTTCGGAAAATACCGTTGTTGTGGAACAAGCCGTCAAAACCAACATCGCCGCGATGGCAAAAATGGTCTTACAGGGCCTTTTCATGATGTCTTCCACCCTTCTGTCACACATGCTGTCAAAAACCGTCTAAAAAAGAAAAACGGTTACTATTCATTATATACGATTCCCTGTTAAAAATGCAACCTTTTCCGAAAATTACCGGTGAAAACTTCCGGCAATTGGATGGAAAAAGTCTCTCGTTCATTTAGTGGAAAAAAATTGTCCATTTGTTGCAAAGAGGGGGGGATTTCGGCAAAAAGTTAAAAAGGCCGGAATGTACCGGCCTTTTTCGTGTTCGGTTATTTGGATTCATCGGGATTGATGGAAATCTCCACCGTGTAGTCGCCCGCCTTCAGCTTGAAGTTCTGTCCTGGCGTCAGTGGCAGCTCCGCCGCTTCGGAACCGTCCACCAGCATGGTGAGCCTTTTTGCATCCCCAATGTTCTGCTTCGCCGCGGGGGCTACAGCGTCTCTGGTGTTGATGGTGACCCGCTCCACCGATTCCTGGTTTTTTGCAGCTTGGGCTTTCGCGGCCTCCTGTTTTTCCTGCTGGAGCGACCGCACCGTCATGGGAGGCCGGTCTTTTAAAGGATTATAGTCCAGCTTTGCAAATTTTTCTTCGTCTTCCGCCTGTTTTGCAAAGGGGCCCAGCTCCTGCTTCTGGGCAAGGAAATTCTGGAGTTTTACGCCGCTGCGGCCCATGTACTGGGCGGTGACGTCGACAAAATGCTCGTCCTTGTCGTCGGGTAGGGGGGCAAGGGACAGCGCCAGCTTTTTTTCCTTTTTGCCGGCGATGACCGCTGCGGTCAGCAGAATAATCTCGAGAACCAGAAAAACACCACAGGGAATGAGAATCAGGTAAATGAGGCCCTGGGACGTGCGGATAAGATTTAAGAGATTCCCCATGTAGGGCAGGTTATAGGTGACTTTTCCAACCACGTCCTCCGGCAGCACCCAGACCGAATTTTTCTCAGCGTCGCCTTTGAGGCAGTAGAGCAGCTCGTCGCTTCCCTCGGAGGCCACCTCGATGACCCGTTTGACGGACAGAGGGCCGTTTTCCTCGAGTTTTAGAACCAAAACGTCCTGAACGGCAAAAATCTCCTGGTCGCCTTCGTGGAAAGGCTTAAAAAACACGCCGCTTCCCTTTGTCATCTGCGGCTCCATGGAGGAATCCTCCACTGCCGCCACTTTGTATCCGAAAAAGCCTGGGATCTCTCCTTTTGCACGGTCCTGCCAGACCTTCCAGCTAAACGCAGCAAGGACTGCAGTGACAATGAAAAAGAAGAGGAAAACAATCAGTCCAAAGGTTTTCAATCGGCGGGAAGCTGATTTACGGGACATAGCGGCGAAACTCCTTTTAAGGTCAATTTGTCGGTTTCTGTAAATTCTATAATTATTATCGTATATCTTGAGAACAATGTCAATATCAAAAAATCTTTGGATAACAAAAATTTGACTGTGGCAAAACCGCCCGATGGGAGTAATCCTGCCGGGCGGTCTGTGAAAATATTAGACGTTTACTGGACGCCCGCTTTGTAGTCGTTGATTTCGCTGACGAGTTCCCGGTCGCTGGTAAGGACCTGCGTGTAGTTTTCCGGCACCGATCCCACGATTACCGTTTCCGCCAGGACGAAATCCGTCGGTACCTTCACCCGAACCGATTTGAAGGAAGTGATGGCGGAGATTTCCGTTTCCACCGACACGACGATCTGGTGCCTTGTCTGGTTGATGCCGCAGGCTTCGAATTTGCTGAGGGTCTTGATTTCAATGGAGCCGACAGGAATAAACCGGCAGTCGATATTGGGCCCCCGGGCGGACAAAAATCCATTGCCGGTCAGGTTACCTAATGGGATTTTGATGCTGTCCCGGGACAGTTCTCTGAGCTTTGTGAGGATTTTATCGGTAACGCCGGTTTTGACGGCGCTGATCTGCTGGATGTCGGTCTCGATGGAGACCACCTGCCCCTGGGCGTCCTTGACCACATCGATAAGGTGCAGGTCAGGGTTTTCCGTCATGACCTCCATAATGCTGTCGTTGACCATCTTGACAGCGGCGATTTTGGAGCGGTACTCCGCCATCTGCCCCACTTCCTCCCGAAACTGGTTCCCGGCGTAAATGACGGCCGCCAGCAGCATCGCCAGCAATAGAAAAAACAAGAAGGTGCCTGGACGGAGCTTGCGTTTTCGCTTTTGTTTTCGCCTCATTTGATCCGCCCTTTCCTGTAACAGATTATTGCATTTTATGCAATAAGAGGCTGTCCTGTGC
>CABUOE010000046.1 GCA_902493155.1 uncultured Eubacteriales bacterium | reverse complement strand
GGCGAACGGATTTTAAACCGGGATCACTACGGCATGCAGAAGGTCAAGGAACGTATTTTGGAGCTCATCGCCGTCCGCAAGCTGGCCCCCGACATCAAAGGGCAGATCATCTGTCTGGCAGGCCCTCCCGGCGTGGGTAAAACCTCCATTGCCAAATCGGTGGCGGCTGCGCTAAACCGCAAATACGTCCGCATCTCTTTAGGCGGCGTGCGGGACGAGGCTGACATTCGCGGACACCGCAAAACCTACCTAGGTTCCATGCCTGGACGAATCATCGACGCCATGAAGCAGGCCGGCACCCGCAATCCGGTTATCCTGCTGGACGAAATAGACAAAATGGGCGCCGATTACAAGGGCGACCCTTCCGCCGCTATGCTGGAAGTGCTGGACAGTGAGCAAAACTTCGCCTTCCGGGATCACTACATCGAGGTTCCTTTCGATTTGAGTGAAGTGCTCTTCATCACCACCGCAAACGACGCTTCCGCTATTCCTCGTCCCCTTCTCGACCGTATGGAAATCATCGAAATGGGCAGTTATACCCGGGAAGAAAAGTGGAACATCGCCAAAAAACACCTGATTCCCAAACAATTGAAACGCCACGGTATCAGCGCCAAGGAACTGAAATTCAGCAAGGACGGCCTCTACGCCCTCATCGACGGTTATACGAGAGAGGCGGGCGTCCGCACCCTGGAACGAGAAATCGCCCACATCTGCCGCAAAATCGCAAAGAAACTGGTGGAGGGCGAAATCACATCCTTCACCGTCACCGAAAAAAATATCGGGGAAGTCATGGGCATCGTCCGTTACCTCAATGACGGCGCGCGCCCAGCCGATGAAGTGGGCGTTGTCACCGGCCTCGCCTGGACGTCGGTGGGAGGCGAAACAATGGAAATCGAAACCGCCGTCCTCCCCGGCACTGGAAAGGTGCAGATCACCGGACAGCTGGGCGACGTGATGAAGGAATCCGCCCAAATCGCCGTCAGCTATGTTCGCAGCATCGCAGAGGATTACGGCATTAGTCCGGATTTTTATAAGAAAAAAGACATTCATGTCCACGCGCCGGAAGGCGCCGTTCCTAAGGACGGCCCCTCGGCAGGCGTCACCATGGTCACCTCCATCACCTCCGCTTTGAGCGGCATTCCCGTCCGCAAAGATGTAGCCATGACCGGCGAAGTGACCCTCCGCGGCCGTGTTTTGCCCATTGGCGGACTGAAGGAAAAATCTATGGCAGCCTACCGCTATGGTGTCAAAACCGTCTTTATCCCGGAGGAGAATAAAAAAGACCTGGAAGAAGTGGACAGCGTGGTCAAAGACCACATCACCTTCGTTCCGGTTTCCCATGTGAGTGACGTCTTAAAAGGCGCTCTCGCCCACTCCCCTAAGGTGAAACGCAAAAAGCCCATCCCTCCCGCCACTGCGCCTATGGAAAAGGCCGCGGTAAAGACGGACCCTATCTCCATCCAATAACCCAGAAAGGGAAGCAGTTTGAAAGTAAACTTTCAAACATGGAGTTTTTACCTTTGCCGCAAAAATGATAACGGCAACTTTTGCAGGGTAAGCATTGACCAAATTACTTTGCTTATTTGGAAGCTTTCGTCATCGCTTACCCTAGGCAAAACCGGTTAAAACGTCCAGAAAGGAATATTGATTTTTATGAATTACCACAAGGTATCGTTTCTGGCGTCCTATGGGCTCTTAAAACAGATTCCCCCTTCCTCGAAAATGGAGATCGCCTTTGCGGGGCGCTCCAATGTGGGGAAATCCTCCCTCATCAACAAGCTTTTTAACCGAAAGGGACTCGCCCGTGTCAGCGCGGTTCCCGGTAAGACGGCCACCATCAATTTCTACGATTTGGACGACACAGTGCATGTTGTCGACCTACCCGGCTACGGCTACGCCAAAGTGGCGAAAACCGAAAAAATCAGATGGGCGGAGCTGATCGAGGGGTATTTAAACGACGAGAGCCGCAGCCTGGAGCTGGTGGTGCTGCTCATCGACAGCCGCCACCCCGCCACCCGGCTGGATACGGACATGGTAAATTACCTGATCGAAACCGAGAAGCCCTTTATCATCGCTCTCACCAAAATGGACAAGCTGAACAAAACCCAGCGGCAGAAACGGCTTGCCTCTATTGCCGATGAAATTCCCTGTGGAGGCGACATCACCATCGTCCCCTTTTCCGCCGAAACCGGCGAAGGGGTGGAAGTCCTCAGGGAAATCCTCGAAGAAATCGCATCCTACGACGAAGGAGACACCCCGGATGTTGAAGCTTAGGCATTTTCGGGAGTCGGATGCAGGCGCCTTGCTAAATCTATTTTACCAAACGGTCCACACCGTCAACGCCTCAGATTACAGCTTAGAGCAATTGGACGCCTGGGCGCCGGAAAAGCCTATCCAGGATCACTGGAATGCTGTTTTTCATGGATGCGACTTTGTTGTCGCTGAAATGGACGGCGTCATCGCAGGCTTCGGCGACTTAAATAAAGATGGCGTTTTCGACCACCTATTTGTCCACAAAGACTACCAGGGACGGGGCATCGCCTCCGCCATCTGCTGCTGCATCGAGCAAATCGCCGTGCGGCAAGGGGTTGCCGTCCTTCGGACAGAAGCTTCTATTACGGCAAAGCCCTTTTTTGAACACAAGGGCTACCGTATCATAACAGAACAGAAAAAATCGTGCCGCGGGCAGGTTTTCCGCAATTACCTCATGGAAAAAACGCTCATGGACAAACGGTTAACAGAGAAAGGGAGAATCACCATGGACAGAAAGATTTCCGCCGAAGGCCACCTGATGCTGGGGGGCGTAGACGCGGTTTCTCTTGCAAAAGAGTACCACACCCCCCTCTATGTGATGGAAGAGGACGTCATCCGCAGCGCCATGAAATCCTATCGCAAATCCATCGAAGAGTTTTACGGGGGAAAGGGCCTTGTCTGCTATGCGTCCAAGGCCTTCTCCTGTAAGGAAATCTACCGCATCGCCAAAGAGGAGCAGATCGGCATTGACGTGGTCTCTGCTGGGGAGCTGTACACCGCCCTCTGCGTGGGTTTTCCCATGGAAAAGGTCTGCTTCCACGGCAACAACAAAAGCCCTGAAGAGCTTCGGATGGCCCTTCAGCACAATGTGGGCCGCATTATTGTCGACAACCTGACCGAATTGAGCCTTTTAAGCGCCATGGCCAAAGATATGGGCAAAACCGCAACGATTCTTTTGCGGGTCAAACCCGGCGTCGACGCTCATACCCACTCCTTTATCCGCACCGGTCAAATTGACTCCAAGTTCGGCCTCGCACTGGAAACCGGAGAAGCTATGGAAGCGGTCAAAGCTTCTCTGAAAGCGGACAATGTGAAACTTTTGGGCCTCCACTGTCACATCGGTTCCCAGATTCTCGACGCAGAGCCTTTTGTCCACACCGCAGAAATCATGATGACTTTCCTGTCGGACATCAAAAAGGAAACCGGTGCAGTCCTCACCGACCTGAACCTGGGCGGCGGCTTCGGCATCCGATACACCGACGAGGACACTCCCGTCCCCTATCATGAGTATATGAAAGCGGTTTCGGTCATGGTGAAGGACAAGGCTGCCGAACTGGGCCTTCCCCAGCCCTTTATCCTCATCGAACCGGGCCGCTCCATCGTTGGAGAAGCGGGTACGACCCTCTACACAGTGGGTTCCATCAAAAAAATTCCCGGTATCCGTACTTACGTGGCGGTGGACGGCGGCATGTGCGACAATCCTCGTTATGCCCTCTACCAGTCCAAATACGATATGCTTCTCGCCAACCGGGCAAACGCCTCCATCTCGGGCACCGTCACCGTGGCGGGCAAATGCTGCGAAAGCGGGGATCTGCTGGGAGAAAATATCCCTCTTCCCCAGGCAGAAACCGGAGACATTCTGGCGGTGCTTTCTACCGGAGCCTACAACTACTCCATGTCCTCCCACTATAACCGGAACCAGACTCCCCCCGTTGTCATGGTGAAAGACGGAAAATCCCGACTCATCGTCAAAGGCGATTCCCTGGAGGACATCGTCCGAAACGACATCTAAACACCACAAAAATCGGCTGCAAGGAAAATTCCTCGCAGCCGATTTCATCTTTACAGATCAATGTGGAACAGATCCGCCTTATAGGGTTCAATCGATATCTTTTCTTCGATGATTTTCTGCCAGAGGGACGCTTTCATAATATCCCGCTGCAAAATCGCTCCCAAAACAATGCCATCTCGGTGGAAAACCTTAATGGTACTTCTGCCCTCATGCTGGATGAGAACTTCGGCGTCAGGGGCGCTCACGTCACCCAGGCTCACCGCCATCTCGCCAAAGTAGTTGAACATATTGCGCTGGGCAAATCGGTCCTCATAGGCCGCTTCTCCGCCGCTCATGTTAATGCCCGCAACCTTTCCCTGTGCCATGGCATTCTGCCACACACCGGAAAGGCCGGTCACGTCGCCGGCGGCATACACATCGGGTACCGAGGTCTCCATTCTGTCGTTGACAGTGATGCCCCTGCCTGCTTCCAGCCCCAGCTTCTCCGCCAAAGCGGTGTTGGGCCGCACCCCAGCCGCCGCGACGATCACATCGCAGGGCAGGGACGCCCCGTTATCCAGCTCCACCGAATCGGCGAAATCGCAGTCCAGCACCACTTTTTCCACCTTGCGCCCCAGATAGAATTTCGCCCCGGCGTTTTCAAACAGCTTCTGGTATTCCTTTGCCGTGTCGAAATCCAGCTGCAAGCCCATGATGTGATCCATCATCTCGACCACCGCCACGGGAATTCCCCGCTTACAGAGCGCATAAGCGGCATCCAGTCCGACTAACCCCCCGCCGATGATGACCGCCTTGACGTTTTGCCCGCAGTATCGGTTTAACGCCTCCTCATCCGGCAGATTTCGGAACGGATGGACGTTTTTCGCCTCCCTGAGTCCCGGAATTGGCGGAATGACCGCATAAGCGCCTGTGGCCAGCAGCAATTTATCGTAAGACAGCTCGGTGCCATCGTCCAACTGGATGGTTTTCGTCTGCACATCCCCGCCGACTGCTTCCCGGCCCCGATGCCACTGAACGCCCTTTTTGTCAAGAAAATCTTCCTTTTCAAATAAAATGCCTTTTTTGTCCATCTCGCCCGCCAGCAAACGGTACATCATAATGCGAGAATAGGGACAGTCATCCTTGGATACAACGGTAATTTCTCCCTGAGGGTCTTTTTCCAAAATCGTCTTTACAGCGGACATTCCCGCGGCACTGACACCAATCATCAGGTATTTCATAAAATCCTCCTTATTTACTCTAATAAGAGCTGTTCCATCATCATTATCCTTCCCTGATGAGAAAAAAATAGCCAATTTTTGATGGATTATTTTTTTAGATTAATTCTATTATACTGTATCCTTCCATTCTTTTCCACCATAAATTATATACAAATATTTTTCTCTATTTTTAGGCATAAATAGAGGCACGGCATTACCGCGCCTCTTCCTCCTTGATATAATATTTCCCCTGCCAACTATCCCGGCGGCAGAATTCTTTGTCAATTTCGTTCATGACGACAAATTTCTTGAGGCTCCACAGCGGCGCGATGAGGCTCTCCCGGAGGCCATCTCCCGTCACCCGCTGCACCACCACTTCCGGCGGCAGCAGCTGAAGCTGGTCGCAGACGGTTTCCACGTAATCAGTAAGAGACATCTCTTCAAATTCTCCCCGCAAAAATTCCTCCGCCAGCCTGGTCCCCTTTATCACGTGGAGCAGATGAATCTTGATGCAGTGAAGCGGAAGCTGGGAAAGGCGCTTCGCGGTTTCCACCATCATCTCCCGCGTCTCTCCAGGCAGGCCGTTGATAATGTGAACACAGATGGGAATTCCCCTTTCCGAGAGCTTCTGTACCCCCTCCAAAAAGGTCGCATAATCGTGGCCCCGGTTGATACGCCTCGCCGTATCGTCGTGAGCGCTTTGAAGCCCCAGTTCGACGATGAGATAGGTCCGCCGGCTGAGTTCCTCCAGATAGCTAAGCACTTCATCCGGCAAAGCGTCCGCCCGGGTGGCGATGCTTAACCCCACCACTCCCGGTTCCCCCAATACCACCTCGTACTTTTCCCGCAGCTCGGATACCGGCGCATAGGTGTTGGTGTTGGCCTGAAAGTACGGGATGTACTGCTGGGCATCCGGCCATTTGCGGTGGAGCGCCTCCACCCCCTGCCGAAACTGGGTGAGCAAATTCTCAGCGCTCTGCCGTTTAAAGGAATAGGCGCAGTAGGTGCATCCCCCTTTTCCTTTCGTCCCGTCGATATTTGGGCAGGAAAATCCGCCGTCCAGCGACACCTTAAATACCTTCCCTCCGAATCGCTCCTTCAAGTGATAATCCCAGGTGTGGTATCGCTTGTTGCTAAAGCTGTAGGGAAACGGATTTTTCGGATTCATAGGCTTTCCTTTCGGTCAATCGCGAAACTGATACTGATAAAGCTGGGCGTACATGCCGTTTTGCCGGAGCAGTTCCTCATGGGTACCCCGCTCTTGGATGCCCTCGTCGGTCAAAACGATAATTTCATCGGCGTTTTTGATGGTGGACAGGCGGTGGGCTACGACGATGGAAGTCCGGCCCATAGACAGTTCCTCCAAAGCATTTTGAATGAGCATCTCGGTGGCGTTGTCCAGGGCGGAGGTCGCCTCGTCCAGAATGAGGATGGACGGATTTTTAAGAAATACCCTCGCGATGGAAATCCGCTGCTTTTGCCCGCCGGACAGCTTGACGCCTCGCTCGCCGATGTAGGTGTCGTACCCCTCTTCCATCGTCATAATAAAGTCGTGGATATTGGCTTTTTTGGCCGCTTCGATGATTTCCTCGTCGGTGGCGTCTAAGTTTCCGTAAGCGATGTTCTCCCGGATGGTACCGGTGAACAGAAATACGTCCTGGGCCACCATCCCAATATTTTTCCGCAGGGAATACCGGGACAGCCCAGTGATGTCATAGCCGTCGATACGGATGGCCCCATCCGTCACCTCGTAAAACCGGGGAATCAGATGGCAGAGAGTGGTTTTCCCTCCGCCGGAAGGCCCCACCAAAGCCACTGTCTTACCCTTATCAATGTGCATGGTCAGATGACTGATGACCATATTCTGCTCTTCGTCGCCGTTTCGGGTTTCGTACTGAAAACTCACGTCCTCAAAGTCAATGACGCCGTTTAGTTTATCAATTTCTATGGCGTCCGGGGCCTCTGGCTCTTCCTGTTCCGCCATGATTTCCTCAAACCGTTTGAAGCCGGTCATGCCGTTTTGGAACTGTTCGAAAAAGGCCACCAGCCGTTTGATAGGGTTTAAAAACATATTGATGTAGAGCAGGTAGGCGGCGAATTCGCCCACATCGATTTTTCCGTAAAAGAAAAAGATGCCGCCCGCCACCAGCACCACCAGATATAGAATGTCCATAAACAAATCCATACCAGCGGAGAAAATCCCCATGACTTTGTAAGCGGCCGCCCGGGCCTTCTGGAAGTTCTGGTTGTGGACTTCGAATTTTTTCTCTTCGTGCCCGCCTGCGGTGTAGGCCCTCGAGACCCGGATGCCGGCGATGGAATTTTCGATGCTGGCGTTGACTTCAGCAATTTCCTCCCGGGTACGCAGAAATGCATGGTGCATTTTCCGCCGCATCTTCACCGCAAAAAAGACAATAAAAGGAAGCAGGGCAAAGATGATCAGTGTCAACGGTAAATTGATGGTGCTGAGCATGACAAAGGAACCGATGAGCAGCACCACCGACAAAAACAAATCCTCTGGGCCGTGATGGGCAAGTTCCGAGATATCCATCAAATCGTTGACAATTCGGGACATGATGGTTCCTGTCTTGTTCTCGTCAAAAAAGGAAAACGGCAGCTTCTGGAGGCGCTTGAACACGTCGCGGCGCATGTCCGCCTGCATCCGTACTCCGACGATATGGCCGTAATATTGGATAAAGTAATTAAGCCCCGCCTTGATGCAGTAAATTGCCAGCAGTGTCCCACCCCAAATGAGCAAAAGCCGGAGGTTTTTGTTGGGGACATAGTCGTTTATCATATTTTTGGCGATAATAGGATAAAAAAGATCGGCCACCGCCACTAAAAAGGCGCAGAACATATCGGCGCAGAACAATTTCCAATGAGGTCTATAATAACTGATAAACCGTTTGAGCATGCTGTTTTCTCACTCTCCCGTTTCATTCAAAAAGAGAAAAGACCTGGCTTTTCTCTTTTTATTATTCTAACACAAAAAAACAGCCAAGTAAACTTTGACCTATTAACACAAAAATGTGCTGAATCGCTGAAATTTTGTACAGTTGTGATAAAATCCGTTCTCGTTAAACATTTCACGTGAAATTCATAATTTCCTCGACAAAGTTCGGGTACAATGAAGTTGCTCGGGAAGAACCTGTGTAAAAAGCAAAGGAGTGAACGAAAATCATGAAACAAATCAAAAAAATCATCTACCCTTATTTAATCGAACAAAAATGGAACAGCATCCGTCACAAAAGGCAGGCCATCAAGGCGTCTTTGGCGGAAGGCACCCCTACTACATCGGAAAAAGTGCTGAAACTGGGCCAGGACATCACAAGCCTTGGCAGACAGGCGTTCCGCTTACAGTCTGAGTATGAAAGCTTCCGTGCATAGAGAGAAAATTACATAACCTATTCCATCGGGTCTGTCGATATTCTGAGGGGTTTTTAAAGCCGCCGTGAGAATATCCGGCGGCCTTTTTTCTTGCTGTCAGCCTTTTTAGATGCCCTCGTTGTCAAAAGGCGGGATAAAGCTCTCCTCCGCAGTATCGCCTTCTTGAATAAAGCCATTTTCCACCCCTAACGAGACAGCGTAATCGACGAGTGCGTCGTATTCCTCTTCCGTCACTCTGCGGCCAAGCTCTGGGTAAACCCTGCTCCCGTCCATAGGGGTGTACTGATTCATCAGACTGTAGAAAATCCGGTTTTGATACCTCTCAAATAGGTATCGAACTACGTTTTTCGAGTCAGAAAGGCATCCGGGAAGCAGCAGATGCCGGACGATGACTCCTTTTTGCATGATGCCTTCCTCGTCAAAAACGGCCTCTCCGGTTTGCGAAACCATCTCGTTAAGAGCCAGCTTTGCCCACTTTGCGTAATCGGGAGCACCGGAATATCTCCCCGAAAGCCCCTCGTCCATGTATTTGAAATCCGTCAGGTAAATATCGACCACTCCACGGAGCAAGGCGATGCTCTCCGGCTTTTCATACCCACTGGTGTTATACACAATCGGCAAGATGAGTCCTGCCTCCTTCGCTCTCACCACAGCGCTTACGATTTGCGGAATGTAGTGGGTAGGCGTCACTAAGTTTATGTTGTGGGCGCCTTTTTGTTGAAGCTCTAAAAAGATTTCCACCAACCGGTCGACGGAAATTTCCTTTCCTGACCTTCCCCTGCTAATGGCGCAGTTCTGGCAATAGACGCATTTTAATCCGCAGTAGGAAAAAAACACCGTCCCGGAACCCCGCTCTCCCGAAATGCAGGGCTCCTCCCAGAAATGCAAGGCTGCCCGGCCAGCCTTGACATGTTCCCCCGCCCCACAAACACCGTATTTTCCTTCGGTACGATCGACCCGGCAGTTTCTAGGGCACAAAGTACAGTTTTTCAGTAGCTCGTCCATTTTTATCCTCGCAATCTTTGAACGTATCCTGCCATTTTGATTCATTATATCTCATTTTTCCGTATTCCGCAAACAAATTGCCCGCCCCGAATATTTCCGGGACGGACAGATCGGTTCATTTAGGTTTCCGCTCCAGCATCACCGGCTGGAGTTGGGCGTTTTGCAGCGCCTCTTCCAGTGTATCCGGAATCAGGCTGAAATCCGCCACGATGGAAGTAGGTTTCCCTTCCGGATTATCCTGGCGCATAGGGACGAAATAGTAATTTCTCAGGTTTAAAAGGGCGCCGATGTTTTTGGCGCTGCCACTCAAAGCGTCGTTGGTCGAAACAGCGATAACCACTGGCTTGTTGTTTCTAAGATGGCTCTTGACCGCCATGGTAACGCTGGTGTCTACGATGGAATTTGCAAGCTTTGCAAGCGTATTCCCCGTACAGGGCGCCACCAGCATGATATCGGTCATATGGGTGGGGCCGATGGGCTCGGCGTCGTTAATGGTATTGATGATCTTTTTCTCGCAGATGTCTTCCACCTGCCAGATAAAATCCGCCGCTTTGCCGAAGCGGGTATCGATGGACGATGCGTTTTGAGACATAATAGGCACCAGATCATATCCTAAATCCCTGCATTTTTCCATCATCCGCAAAACCGGCTGAAAGGTACAAAAGGATCCGCACATGGCAAACCCCAACTTAATTTTACTCACACTACTACCCCCTTTTCGCATTCTTTGATGCAGTTTTGCAAGGTCGTTTCCAGTATGGAAGCAGCTGTGAGGGGAGCCGTTTTCCCGGGCAGCGACAACGCCCAGATAACTTTTCTTTCCATCGCGGCGGCCGCAGCGAAATCAACCCCGCCCGGACGAGACGCCAAATCAATAATCAGACAATCCGGCTTGATTTCCCGAAGCTGTTCTTCCCCGAAAATCATAGCCGGAACGGTATTCAGTATCACGTCGTATTCATGAAGCGTGCCGCCGAAATCTCTGACCGCCACCGTATCGGCTCCGTAGATTTCCGCCCACACCAGGTCTTTGTACTTCCGCGCCGCCACTGTAACCTTGGCATCCAGTGCGAGAAAATCCTTTAAGAGAATTTTCGCGATCCGGCCAAATCCCGTTATCAGCACTTTTTTTCCCATAATCACTGTGGGAAGTTCCTCCAGCACGATCTGAAGGGTTCCCTCCGCCGTGGGAACGGCGTTCATGACAGCGAATTCCTCCCGCTCCAGATAATCGGCAAAACGAAGTTCCCTTTTTTCTAATTCCTCCCTGACTTTGGGCGTTATCTTTCCGCCGAGGATCAGGGTATCCCGATGGCACAGGTCGAGAATATGAGACAGCTGGATGGTATCCTTTGTTAAGAGCGGCGCATTGAGTACCACCCCGTCAGTCGTCACCGGCATTGGTAAGATGACATAATCAGGCTGCCGCTTCAATTCACTGATGTTTTTGAGCAGCGTCACGTCAGATGGGAAATCATCCCCGCTGTCAAAACCGATCATATAAACCTTGCCCTTTTTCGCAAGCAGAGCCGACAAATGGATAAACCGCATGTCGCCGCCTGCGATGAGATAGATTTTTTCTATATTCATAGGCAACCCCCAATACAGTTCATAAAACATTGATGAAGGATACTGTATCTTATGAAATCGCCTGCTTGTTGGTGCATAGGAGCCGCAAAAACAAAATAGGTCAGTAAGGGAGACTCTATGTAAGTCGAAAAGAGCCACGGAATCATATGTTCCGTGGCTCTTACCGGGCAAAGCCCTCTGCTTTCGGTTACAAAAACCTTCACCGGGTTTTGCTATTTGTTCACTTGTTTTTTGTCTGTTCTCCCAACTAAATAGTCAATCGAAACATCGAAAATATCCGCAATTTTCTGCAAAATTTCTAGTTTGGGCTCCCGCGTCATGAGCTCATAATTTTGATATGCCTTTTCGGTAATATCGCAGTAAATTGCCACTTCATTCTGCGTCAATCCTTTTTCTTTCCGGCATTGTTTTAAACGCTTCGCCAAAACATCCCTCATGTTATATCACCTACAATTGTTCTTGACATAACAAGTATATGGGAATACAATATGAGATATACCAACAATTGTTCGTTGAAGAAATCAGGGTAATCTTATGGCAGAATTTTGCTTAAAATGCTGGAACGAAATAAATATATTCTCTCGCATGATTTGGAAATTTGCGAAAAATGCGGTAAAACTACTCATGTGATTATTATGGAACGAAAACAATACCATAAAAACAAATTTCGCTTTGTAATCTTCCCTGTCAAAATTGTTTTTGCAATTCTAGTATTTTTATTGAGAGCTCTTGCTTTACCTTATTTAATCTATAAACAAAAGAAAAATCAGAAAGACCATTATCCACAATAACGGTCTTTCTGATGCAGGCATATATCTCTCCAAATTCTTTTCTAATGTGTCCTGCCAAAACTTTTATACCATGAACCCCTAATCCTTCTGGAACTCCTGCAAGGATTTGACCTTATGAGAAGCGCCGCTCTTGACGGCACGGATACCTTTGACCGCCGCCTGAGCCGCCGCAATAGTGGTCATGTAACAAAGTTTGTGCTTGATGGCTGCCTTGCGAATATAGCTGTCATCTACCGCCGACTGCTTGCCGATGGGGGTATTGATGATAAGCTGAATCTTCTTGTCTTGAATGTAATCGCCGATGTGGGGTGCGCCTTCAAAGATTTTGTTGACCTTTTGCGCTTCCACCCCGTTTTTCTGAAGCATCTCGTAGGTGCCGCCAGTTGCCAGAACCGTAAAGCCCAGCTGTACAAAATCTTTTGCGACCTCCAGCGCTTCCGGTTTGTCGTTATCGTTGACGCTGATGAGAACGGTTCCTTCCAACGGCAGTTCCAAACCAGTCGCCTCCTGGGACTTGTAAAACGCCTCTCCAAAGTCATCGGACAGGCCCAGTACCTCCCCAGTGGAACGCATCTCCGGCCCGAGGATGGGATCGACTTCCTGGAACATATTGAAGGGCAGTACCGCCTCTTTGACGCCGAAATGGTGGAATGGTCTCCGGTTCATCTGAGCCACAGGGGATTTTTTGCCCTCCAGCGCCGCGATGATGACTTCAGTTGCCGCCTTGACCATGTTGATACCGCAGACCTTGGATACCAGCGGTACCGTCCGGCTGGCGCGGGGGTTGGCCTCCAGGACGTAAACCTCCCCGTCGGCGATGGCGTACTGCATATTCATCAGGCCGCAGACGTCAAGGGAAAGGGCGATTTTCTTGGTGTATTCCTCGATGGTCGCCTGAATTTCCTTCGAAAGGGAAACCGGCGGCAGCACGCAGGCGGAGTCTCCCGAATGGATGCCGGCCAGCTCGATGTGCTGCATGATACTGGGGACAAAGCAGTCTGTGCCGTCGCAGACCGCATCGGCCTCCACCTCGGTGGCGTGCATCAAAAACCGGTCGATGAGGATGGGCCGGTCGGGGGTCACGCCGATGGCGCCTTCCATGTAAAAACTGAGCTCATCGTCGGAATGGACCACTTCCATTCCCCGACCACCCAATACGTAGGAAGGACGCACCATAAGCGGATAACCGATTTCTTTGGCGATGGCAAGCGCCTCCTTGGTATTAACCGCCATACCGGATTTGGGCATGGGGATATTGAGCTTCTCCATCATTTCCCGGAATTGATCCCGGTCTTCCGCCAAATCAATGGCCGCAGGAGAGGTGCCGAGAATCCTCGCCCCTGCGTTCTGCAAAGAGCGAGCCAGATTCAGAGGAGTCTGACCCCCGAACTGGGCGATGATACCCACCGGCTTTTCCGCCCGGTAGATGCTCATGACGTCCTCAAAGGTCAGCGGCTCGAAATAGAGCTTGTCAGAGGTGTCGTAGTCGGTGGAAACCGTCTCCGGGTTGCAGTTGACCATGATGGTCTCATAGCCCAGCTTGCGCAGCGCCAGCGCACAGTGGACGCAGCAGTAATCGAACTCGATGCCCTGCCCGATCCGGTTGGGGCCGCCGCCTAAAATCATCACCTTTTTAGGGTTGTCAGAGATATGCTTCGGCTCCTGAATAGAATGATAGGTGGAATAATAGTAGCCTTCACTGGGAGTTCCGCTGACGTGTACCTTGTCCCAGTGCTCCACGATTCCCGCTTTCAGCCGTTTGTCGGCCACAGTAGTCTCATCGCAGTGCAGCAGAATGCTGAGATAACGGTCAGAGAAGCCGTCCTCTTTTGCTTGTCTCAATAACCCTTCCGGCAGACTTTCAACGGTGTATCCACCGATTG
>CABUOE010000045.1 GCA_902493155.1 uncultured Eubacteriales bacterium | reverse complement strand
TTTCATGGACCGTTCGGTTCTGGAAGGCGACCCTCATGTCGTCATCGAAGCAATGGCCATCGCAGGCTATGCCATCGGCGCTAACCAGGGCTATATCTACATCCGCGCCGAGTACCCCATCGCCGTTAAACGCCTTCAGATCGCCATCGGTCAGGCGAGAGAATACGGCCTACTGGGCAAAAATATCTTTGATTCCGGTTTTGACTTTGATTTGGAGCTTCGTCTGGGCGCAGGTGCCTTCGTCTGCGGCGAGGAAACCGCTTTGATGACTTCCATCGAAGGCCACCGCGGCGAGCCTCGTCCCCGTCCTCCCTTCCCGGCAGTCAAGGGCCTGTTCGGCAAACCCACTGTTTTAAACAACGTGGAAACCTACGCCAACATTCCGAGAATCATCTTAAACGGCGCCGAGTGGTTCAGCTCCATCGGCACCGAGAAATCCAAGGGTACCAAGGTTTTCGCTCTGGGTGGAAAAATCAAAAATACCGGCCTTGTTGAGGTTCCCATGGGTACCACCCTGCGGGAAGTCGTCGAGGAAATCGGCGGCGGTATCCCCAACGGAAAGAAATTTAAGGCTGCTCAGACCGGCGGTCCTTCCGGCGGATGTATCCCAGAGTCCCACTTCGATATCAAGATCGACTATGACAATCTGATCGAGATCGGATCTATGATGGGCTCCGGCGGTCTCATCGTCATGGACGAAGACACCTGTATGGTCGACATCGCGAAATTCTTCCTGGAATTCACCGTCGATGAGTCCTGCGGAAAATGTACCCCCTGCCGCGTCGGCACCAAGCGCCTCTATGAGATGCTTGACAAAATCACCCGCGGCCAGGCAACGCTGGAAGACCTGGACAAAATGGAAGAGCTCTGCTACTACATCAAGGCAAACTCCCTCTGCGGCCTGGGTCAGACAGCTCCTAACCCTGTTTTGTCCACCCTCAAATATTTCCGTGACGAATATGTCGCCCACGTAGTCGACAAGAAATGTCCTGCCGGCGTTTGTAAACACCTGATGCAGGTCGTCATCCTGGAGGATAAATGTAAAGGCTGTACTCTCTGTGCCAGAAATTGCCCGGTGGGCGCCATCGAGGGAACCGTCAAGAATCCTCATGTGGTCAATCAGGATAAATGTATCAAGTGCGGCGCCTGCATCGAAAAATGTAAATTCGGCGCCATCGTAAAGAGATAAGGAGTGTGGCCCAGCATGGAAATGATTAATTTAAAGATCAATAATATGCCTGTCGCTGTTGCACCCGGGACTACAATCCTTGAAGCAGCACGTCAGGTGGGAATTGATATCCCTACCCTCTGTTATTTAAAGGACATCAACGAGATCGGCGCTTGCCGCATCTGTACCGTTGAGGTCAAAGGTGCAAAAGCCCAGGTCGCGGCCTGCGTATACCCTGTAAACGAAGGCATGGAAGTTTTCACCAACACCAAAAAGGTTTTGGACGCCCGCCGCACTAACTTGGAGCTTCTGCTCTCCACCCACAATAAATCCTGCCTGTCCTGCTTAAAAAGCGGCAACTGCGAATTGCAGAAGCTCTGTGCGGATAACGGCATTGAGAATGAGGATGCCTTCGAAGGCGAAAAAAATGTCTACGAAATTGACGATTCCGCCGCTCATATGATCCGCGACAATAGTAAATGTATCCTCTGCCGCCGCTGTGCCGCAGTCTGCCGTCAGTGGCAGGATGTAGGCGTCATCGGCGCCAACGAGCGCGGATTTAAAACCAACATCAGCTGTGCATTTGAGACCGCTTTAGGCGATACCTCCTGCGTTTCCTGCGGCCAGTGCATCGTCGCCTGCCCCACCGGCGCTTTGATGGAAAAAGACTACACAGCAAAGGTTTGGGAAGCCTTGAACGATCCGGAAAAGACCGTTATCGTTCAGACCGCTCCCTCCATCCGTGTAACCTTGGGCGAAGCTTTCGGTATGCCCATTGGTTCCAACGTGGAAGGCAAAATGGTCGCCGCTCTCCGCAGAATGGGCTTTGACGGCGTATTCGACACCGACTTCTCCGCTGACCTGACCATTATGGAAGAGGCGAACGAGTTTGTAGAGCGCGTCCAGAACGGCGGCGTTCTGCCCATGATCACCTCCTGCTCCCCCGGATGGGTCAAGTATTGTGAGCATTACTTCCCCGATCTGCTGCCCCATCTATCCAGCTGCAAATCTCCCCAGCAGATGTTCGGCGCTATCGTCAAAACCTGGTACGCTGAGAAAAACGGCATTGATCCCAAAAATCTCGTCGTCGTCAGCGTCATGCCCTGTACCGCCAAGAAATTCGAGATGGGCCGTGACGACCAGGCAGCAGCCGGCGTTCCCGATATCGACATCGCGCTTACCACCAGAGAGCTTGCCCGCCTCATCGAAACCGCAGGCTTGAACTTCAAGAATCTACCCGACGAAGAGTTTGACAATCCTCTGGGAACCGGTTCCGGCGCTGGCCTTATCTTCGGCGCTACCGGCGGCGTTATGGAGGCTGCCCTCCGCACCGCTAACGACTGGCTCAACGGCAAAGATATGCAGCCGGTAGAATTCAACGACGTCCGCGGCACAAAAGGCATCAAAGAAGCCACCTATAACATCGCCGGTATGGATGTCAAAGTCGCCGTTTGCTCCGGACTTGCAAACGCCAAAAAGGTCCTCAAGATGATTCAGGACGGCACTGCCGATTACCAGTTCATCGAGATTATGGCATGTCCCGGCGGATGCGTCAACGGCGGCGGTCAGCCCTTCCAGCCCGCTTCGGTCCGCAATTTCGTAGATCTCAAGGCGCTACGTGCCAAAGCCCTTTACGACACCGATTCCGGAATGGGGCTTAGAAAATCCCACGAGAACCCCTGGATCAAGACTTTGTACTCCGAGTACCTGGAAAAACCCGGAAGCCACAAAGCACACGAAATTCTGCACACTTCTTATGTGGCAAGACCGAAATATTAATCGATCCGAATTTATTAGAAAAATCCCCGGTTTACACCGGGGATTTTTTCAATCGTTTTTGTTATGAACGCCCTTTGCTTTCAGCCAGTTATGTCAAAATCATCACCATAAAAAGTGATTAATTGAAACCAGGATTCTAAAATTCTATCAGAAACGATTCAATTTCTTCTTTTTTAGGGAATACTAAGCAAAAACAAGGAAAGGATCGTTTCTATGCAGCAAAATAACGCTGACATCCGTATGCTCAATGACATTTATAAAAATTCCCAGATGGGTCGTAAGACTCTGGAGGAAATCACTGAAATTAGCGAAGACCCCGATTTTCTCCAGGTTTTACAAAAACATCGGGACTGGTATACAGGGATGAACGACGAGGCCTCCCTTCTTCTCCGCTCCCACGGGGAAGAACCAAAAGGGCCTGGTATGTGGGACGACGTGTCCGCTTCCCTGATGATTAAGGTAAACACCCTGACTGACCGCTCTCCTTCTCATTTGGCCCAGATGCTTATACAGGGAAGCGCTATGGGAATTGTAGATATACAAAAGGAATTGAACCAGCAAGGGACTCAAGCCGATCCGGATATACTGAAATTAGCCAAAAAACTGGTGGACGGAGAAGAAAAGAACGTGGAGACCCTTAAAAAATTTCTTTAAAATTAGTGATTCGACTATTATCGACATATAGCGATGATATTTTATGCTATTATTGTAAATAGAATATTTCGTTAGTTTGTTGCTGAAGATTGTGCCCTGCAACGCAGAAAGAAATGAACGAAATTCTTTGCTTTCATGGAACGGCTCTATTTGATGAAGCAGATTTCTTTTGCTTAACAGTTGACTTTGACTCTCAAAGAATATATGATCCAAGATGGTGACACCGTGTATGACCGTTGATATCGCACAAATCGATGCCTTACTCCGCAACCAAAGGAATTTCGTCAAACTGGTATCTTCTCATGTTTTTATGCAGAGCCTCCGTTTGGCGATAGGTGATTTTATGGATCTCAAAACGCTTTTAACCCTTCGATTCGTGGAGGGATGCTCCATTGAACAACTGGCGGATTATTATCAGGTAAAAACATCGGTCATAGAGGATTGGCTGGGAAAGATTTATCGGATTACCGCTGCGCTCATACGGAAAAATATCATTCGTTTGGAATAAGATCCCGACCCGCTATCGCAATTACAGATTGCGGGCGAGTACAGGGAAACACAGCTCCGGGACCCAGTTGTTACACAACAAAAAGAGGCGGGAACACATCATTTGTTTCCGCCTTTTTGCGTCTTTACTAAAAAATTCCCGTAGGCATAGCCTACGGGAATTTTAACGTGATTTGGAAAACGCCACCGGCATCTATTCTTCCAACACTTTATCAGCAACAATAACAACCTTTTCAACAGTGGTTTCAACGGATTCCTTGCGCCAACTTCGTAAATCTTTGATAAATCCGGCGATAATCAGCCCAATGATAATCATGATAGGCAATGCGGCACAAATCGATAGAGTCTGCAAAAGGCTGAGGGTACTTTCGTTAAACAGCAGCGCTGTGGGAAGTACGATAAAGACAATGCACCAGAAAATCCGAAGCTGTTTGCTCGGTTCTTCGTCACTTTTGATGTTTTTGACCGAGTAAGAGGAAATAACCAGCGTCAAAGCGTCAAATGTGGACGCATAGAAGGAAATCATGGCCAAGACCAGGACAATCATACCGATTTTAGGCCACGGCAGGGTTCCAAAGATCTGGAGAATGGCCTCTGCAGGCTTTCCCCCTGCGGCCAAGATTCCAGCCGGGTCGATGACGCCATGGGTCTGCTGGTAAAGGCCGTAATTTCCGAATACGATAAAGGAGAGGAAGGTGGCGGACACACCGCTGATATAGGCGCCGATAATAGTCTGACGGATGGTGCGGCCCTCGGAAATTTTTCCGATGAAGAAAGGGGTTGCCACCGACCAGGAAATCCAATAAGCCCAGTAGAAAACCGTCCAGTCCTGGGGGAAACCGGTGTTTCCGTCTCCGGAAAGACGCAAGGGATCCATCCAGGTGGCCATAGAAATAAAGTTGTTGGCTACGCCGCCCAAACCAGTAATGCCGCTTTCAATAATATAGCGGGTGGGTCCGCAGAAGAAGAAAATTGCAAGCAGGACAAAGAACAGGACGATACAGACAGTGGCCAGCTTGGAGATACCTTTGATTCCGAACAGCACCGCCAAGGTAAACACCAGGGCAATAAAGGCGAGAATACAGATGTCCACAATGGGCGAAGCGTCCATGCCGGTCAGGCTGCAAAAAGCCCCAGACAACAGAGGAGTTGCCACTGCAAAGGTGGTCGCAGTCGCCGCAAGGAGTCCGACAATAGCAAAAATATCGATGACTTTTCCAAGAGGGCCATCTACCTTTTTGCCGAAAATAGGACGGCAGGCTTCACTCATCCGCTGTTTATGAGATTTCTTCACATACATCATATACCCGTAGGCCGCGGCGGGAAGAATGTAAAATCCCCAGGCGATAGGCCCCCAGTGAAACAGCGGAAACATAGAGGCGTAATCCTGACGCTGTGCGACAGTCAGCGCCTCGATGCCAAACGGATGGGCATTGTAATAAAATCCCCACTCAATTAGGGAGTAAAATAGGATATCCGCCGCCATGGTAGAAGTAAAGATCATGGCGCCCCAGCTAAAATTGGAGTGGCGGGGTTTTTCGAGATTTCCCAGTTTGATGTTGCCGTATTTGGAAAAGGCGATGTATAAGGAAATGAGCAGAACGCCCAGTCCAAAAATCATATATAAAAAGCCCAGGTCGTTAACCAGAAAGCTTTTTAGGCTGCCCAGAATCTGCGTGGCGCTGTCGGGAAAGAGCATCAACATACCCGCCAAGGCCAAAATGGCAACCAGCGGAAAAATGGTAATACCCCAGTCGATTTGCTGTTTGGAGTCAATTGCTGCATCTGTTTTTTGTTTCACTGTCATTCTCCTTTGCTGTTGGCGTAGGATTCTTCCCAAACCGCCATTAATTTGAGTGCCCGGTTAAATCTGTCCTGTCCATAGCTGCCGTAATCGTCGCCCTTGGATTCCTTAAGCACGGTCCACACACTCCACAAAAAGTCCTGTGTAATTTGAAAAATCAGGATTTTTTCCTGATAGGGCGCCAAGTCCACCTCTTCGCCCATAAAGTAATAGTTGAAAAACAGCTCCTGATCCTCTGGTGCAAATTCATTTTCCAGAAAGAGAGAGGCCACGTCGAACATGGGGTCGTTGATACCGGAATACTCCCAGTCAATCAGGTACAGCCGCCCGTTGTTTCCATTTTTGACCAGGTTGTTGGCCAACAGGTCGTTGTGGCAGGGCTTCTGCTCCCAGCCCAATTCTCGCAGTCGGTCCTGCATGGAAAAGAATTTGGGGCGCAGCTCCTTATAGCCGTCATACATCTTGTCTTCACAAGGACTGTCAAACAGGCTTTCGTATTTGAGCGTCTCTTCAAAGGGATTAAAATCGTTTTCCATGACGAAATCCGACGTGTGAAGCTGCTTTAACATATTTGCCACCAGCTTGACATTCTCTTCCAGTTTAACGGTCCGGCCATTAAGGGTCTCGGCGTTTTCGATGTATTCACTCAATTTCACACCGGTTTCGGCGTTACAGTAAACAAGCTTGCAGTTCATGCCCCTATCCGAAGCAATTTGGGCGTTGCGCTTTTCGTTCACCCTGCTGATCATGCTTTGTGTCATAATACCGGGAAGCCGGAGAATGTACTCTTTGTCTTTGAGTGCTACATAGTAGTTTTTATTAGTCAGTCCCCCGGCAAAAGAAATTTCCACAATATCCTCCCGCGGAATGTGGAGAATATCGACGATGGTATCGGCGGCGAATTTTTCCTTCATTTCCGTTTCCTTTCGCAGGATACGGGGGAAAACGATATTGAGAAGATTCTGGTACTGCTCCCTGGTTTCCACCTTGCTCCAGACCAGATCGTCTACTATCACGCCGGTAAAACGGTAAATTCTCCCGATATTTTCCAACACGTACTCGAAATTCAGGAAAGGATTTTGGTTTCCTTCAAAATACTCCAGCATCTTTTCGAACACTTCCATGGAAACTTTGGCGATACCAGTAAGCTCCCCCTGCACCTTGTTGATCTGGTGGATGTCTTTGCTGATACGGAAAATATTCCCTTCCCCGTCCAGCTCTACAAAGGCCTCGTCGCTGTGTCCACTGGGCGCCGCGATAATGGTGGAAAAAGGATTTTTTTCCTTCAGCAGTTCATTGACGGCCCTCTGTTCAAAAACAACGTCGCTTTTCAGCACCAAAAAATCTTCATGAAGAAGCCCTTTTATGAGGCTCAGGCCGTACATGGTGCCCGACCATTTGTAGCGCGGGTTGTTGATAATGGTGACATTTTGTTTCCCGCTTAGATGATCCGCCAGCTGGTCAGCCTGATAGCCGGCTACCAATACAAACTGCTCAATGCCGCAGCTTTCTAAAACCGAAATATTTCTGTCGATGATCAGGGTTTCGTCCAACTTCAGCATCGAAACCGGACAGTCAAAATCTTCCCGGCGGCCCGCCGCCAGAATGACCGCCGTCCGGATGCGGCCGCTCTCCACAGATTTGAGTGTAAGCTTGGTGGCTCGTTGGGTCAAAAGGGTATTTTCCAGCAGTTCCTGACCTTTTGCGGTAATAAGAAACCGAGAACGTTTACCGTCTCTGGAAACAGTCAGGTATCCCTGCTGCTCCGCTTCCTTTAATAGGGCGTTGACCTTCCCCACCGAAAGGCCCACTGCGTTGGCCAAATCCCGCTGGTTCGTGACAGGCTGTTTATTGATTGCTTTTAGAAGCTGAAACAAATCTTCCAAACCCAGGTCTCCTTTGTTCAAATTTTGAATGTTCAATATATGAACATTGTATCCGCCTTTTGTTCATTTGTCAAGGCTTTTTTAAAAAAAGTGTAAAAAAATTGCGGTTTTTTTGGAGAAAAGCATTTTCACATTGAAAGTTTTCTCTCATCGTGATACAATAGTGCTGGAATGTATAATATCTCTAAAATATCATCTATAAAAGGAAGGTTGCACCATGATTTTTAAAAATGGTTCGGTATTTACCGACAAAGGCGTTTTCGAATCGGTCGACGTTCAGGTACAAAACGGTCTCATCGCTAAAGTAGGAGCGAATCTCAGCTCAGACGGCGAAGAGGTCATAGATTTAAAAGGAAAGAAATTGCTCCCCGGCTTTATTGACATCCACAGCCATGGCTGCGGCGGAGCAGATTTCTGTGACGGCAGCGAAGAATCGTTCCAGAAGATGGCGGACACCTACATCAGGGCTGGTGTCACCACTGTCATGACTACCTCGATGACATTGCCTCCGGAAACTTTGAGTCAGCTTTTCAAGGTCTACAAAAATTTTGCCGACAATCAGTCCACGCAAGGCTCCCGCCTCTACGGAATTAACATGGAGGGTCCGTTCCTCAGCAAGGAGAAAAAGGGTGCTCACGTGGAAGAATACATTATTCCGGCGGATATCGAGCTTTTTAAAAAGCTCAATGAAGAGAGCGGCAACCGGGTACGTTTGGTTGACGTTGCTCCTGAAGTTCCCGGAAATATGGATTTCATCGCCGAGGCAAAGGACATTTGCACTGTTTGCGTAGCCCACACCAATGGCAACTACCAAACCACCATGGACGCCTATGAAAAAGGCGCTACCAGCACCACTCACCTATACAACGCTATGACCGGCCTCAGCCACCGGGAGCCGGGCGTCGTGGGCGCTGCTTACGACTCGGACGCTTTCGTCGAGCTGATCTGCGACGGCATCCACATCCACCCCGCCGTCATCCGCACCACATTTAAGGTGTTTGGCGAGAACCGGATCTGTATGATCTCCGACTCGATGTGTGCCGCCGGTATGCCGGAAGGTGTCTACGAACTGGGCGGGCAGGCCGTTTATGTAAAAGACGGCAAGGCTGCTTTGGAAAATGGCACCATCGCTGGTTCGGTTGTTAACAGCCTCATCGGTGTCAAACGCCTGATGGAATTCGGCATTCGGGAAGAGGCAGCTCTCAAGGCGGCCACTATCAACCCCGCCAAGGCAGTAAAAATCGACAGCTTGACCGGAAGTATCACCGAAGGCAAGTGGGCCGACCTGCTCATCGTCGATCCGACCTATCATGTTGAAGCGGTCTATCGCGACGGCGTAAAACAGAAAATTTAAATACGAAGATAAAAGTGCCCTGCAAACCTAGGTTTGCAGGGCACTTTGCTATCCCACAAGCTTATGTAGGGCTGTGAAAATCGGGACGGTTTGTGAGCCCAAAGCTGATGGAAATAGCGGAGTTTACATTACTCATAGCCTCCGGCGGCAGCTCTCCCATTTTCTCTTTCAGACGCTTTTTATCTATGGTGCGGACCTGTTCCAAAAGGACGACGGAGTTTTTGGCCAAGCCGCAGCTTTCTGCGTTGAGCTCAATATGGGTCGGAAGCTTCGCCTTGTCTTTCTGGCTGGTGATGGCGGCCGCGATGACGGTCGGGCTGTATTTATTTCCCACGTCGTTTTGCACGATCAGCACCGGGCGCACTCCCCCCTGCTCGGAACCGACGACGGGACTTAAATCGGCGTAATAAATTTCTCCCCTTTTGATTGACACCTTGATACACTCCTTTGGTCTTCGTTTTCTGTTCCTATTATGCACGGGAAAAATCGGGTTCATTCAATCCATAGGAAAATTTTCGGAAAGCGAGCTGCACCAAAAAGCAGTCGGTTTTTCCTCTACATCATATCCCTTTGAAACCCGGAGTGTACCAAAAAGGAATTATTGCAGAAATCGCTCTATAATCAGGCATTTTGGGTCAATAATTCCGGTTCCTGCACCGCCTGTCCGTCGGAGATTTCGATGATCCGCTGAGCACAGGCGGCAACTTTTTGATCGTGAGTGATGAGCACAATGGTTTTTCCCTCCTGATGGAGCTCTTTGAGCAGGCTCATCACTTCCGCTCCGGTCTTCTGATCCAGGTTTCCGGTGGGCTCGTCAGCCAAAATGATCGGCGGCTTTCCAACAATGGCGCGAGCGATAGCGACTCTCTGCTGCTGACCGCCGGACATCTGGTTAGGACGGTGATGGAGCCTCGACGCCAATCCCACCCTTGTCAGCGCATCAATTGCTGCCGCCTTCCGCTCATGTCGGGGTACACCTCGATATAACAGGGGCAATTCTACGTTTTCCAATGCCGACAAACCCGGAATCAAATGAAATCCCTGAAAAATAAAGCCGATTTTTTCATTTCGGATAGTGCTTAACTCATCGTCGCTGAAATGGGAGACATCCTGTCCATCCAAGAAATAACTCCCTGTCGTGGGTACGTCGAGGCAGCCTAAAATGTTCATCATGGTGGATTTTCCCGATCCGGAACTTCCCACCACCGCCACAAACTCCCCTTTTCCTACCGTGATATTGATTCCCCGCAAGGCTTTTACCTCATCTTCTGCCGACGGATATATTTTAAATACGTCTTGTATCTCGATTAAATTTTCCATTTTCAGCACCATTCCTTTTTTAATTTGTTGCTTTCATCCCTTAAAAATAGAGGAACAGCAGCAAATTTACATAGAAAACTCCTGTTTTTCACATTACCCGCTCTTCTCACATTAGTTTGCCCTTTCTTTTTTGAAATTTTTGTGAATTCGCAAGTCTTTTCCTTTGTAAACCCATCGGCCTCTGATATAATAATTGTATAAAATGGTATGATATGGTCAAAAAATAGAAAGAACGTGAAACGGATTATGACTCTCAACATCGTGCTGGTGGAACCGCAGATTCCCCAGAACACCGGTAATATCGCCCGCACCTGCTCGGTGACAGGGGCGCGTCTCCACATCGTCAAGCCAATGGGATTTTCTATCGACGACAAAAAACTCAAACGGGCGGGGCTTGACTACTGGGGCGAGTTAGACATCACCTATTACGAAAGCTTAAGTGATTTTTACATGAAAAACAGTGGCGCCTGCTATTACTTTACCACCAAAGCACGGCATAATTACTGCGACGTTTCCTATCCTGACAACTGCTATTTGTTTTTTGGACGGGAGGACGCTGGGCTTCCCGAAGAACTCTTAAAACAGAATCCGGACAGTTGCGTGCGGATTCCTATGCGGAAAAATATCCGCAGTCTTAATTTGTCCAACAGCGTTGCTATTGGCGTATACGAAGCCCTTCGCCAGTGGGACTTCCCAGAATTACAGGAAAAGGGAAATCTGGCCCGTCTCAGCTGGTACGACACAACCGAATCTTAATGGAGGAAAAATAGAATGAATAAAATCAAAATTGCCACCGATTCCGCCTGTGACATCCCCGCGGAACTGGAAATTCAGTACGGCATCCGTATTTTCCCCTTTGCCATCACCGTAGACGACCAGAGCTTTACCGAACGGATGGACTTTACGCCTTATGAGTTTTACGATGTGCTGAAAAACTGCAAAAAAATCCCCTTCACTTCCCAGTACACACATATGCAGTTCCTGGAAGGGTTCGAGGAGATTTATAAGGAAGGCTACAGCGACCTGATTTACGTCTCCATCAACTCCAAAGGCTCCAGCACCTATAACAACTCCCTCATGGCACGGGAACAATTTTATGAGGCCCATCCCGAAGCGAAAAACACCTTCCGCATCCACTGCCTCGACTCTCGATCCTACTGCCTGGGTTACGGTTATCCGGTGCTGAACGCCGCCAAAAAGGCGCAAAGGGGAGCACCGGTGTCGGAAATTCTCGATTACCTTCAGAACTGGCTCAAGTGCAGTCGGATCTACTTTGCCTCCTATTCCCTGGAGTTCGCCAAAAAAAGCGGGCGCATCAGCTGCGCCGCCGCCTTTGTGGGAGAATTGATGGGGTTAAAGCCCATTATTACCTTTGAGGACGGAGAATCGAAAATTCTCGACAAAGTCCGGGGCGAAAAGAGTATCGTCCCCGCCATTGTCAAACTGGCCACCCAGAATATGATTCCTCAGACCCATTACGCCATCATCACCGGTTCCGTCAAAGAACACGGAGAGGAGCTGCAGGCTGAGATGGAAAAGGCAGTGGGATATGCTCCGTCTCTCGTCGCGCCTGCGGGAGCTGCTATCAGCATCAACGCGGGACCGGATGTAGTTGCTGTGGTTTTAAAAGATAAGAGCAAAATTTAAGTGCCAAAATTATAAATTTTCTGTTATCCCCTTGCAAAAAGGCAAAAAATGTTATAAAATAACGATGGATTGTTTTGTATTTAACAAACTAAAAATATTTTAAATTGGAAGGATGACGACAATGACCTCTTACAACAAGAAGACCGTTGAGGACATCGATGTCCGCGGCAAAAAAGTCCTCGTTCGCTGCGATTTCAACGTACCCCTCAATGAAAATGGAGAGATCACCGACGACAAACGTATCCGCGAATCCCTCAAAACTTTGAAATATCTCTTGGACAACGGCGCTGCCGTAATCGCCTGCTCCCATCTGGGACGCCCGAAAGACGGATTTGACATGAAATATTCTCTGGCTCCCGTCGCAAAACGCCTGTCTGAGCTTCTGAGCATGGACGTTATCATGGCGAAAGACGTTATCGGCGAGGACGCCAAAGCAAAAGCTGCCGCTCTCAAAGGCGGAGAGCTGATGCTTCTTGAAAACGTCCGCTTCCACAAGGAAGAGAAGAAAAACGACCCCGCATTTGCAAAAGAGCTCGCCTCTATGGCTGAAGTTTACGTCAACGACGCATTTGGCACCGCTCACAGAGCCCATGCTTCTACTGCCGGCGTGGCCGACTACCTGCCCGCTGTCTGCGGCTACCTGATTCAGAAGGAAATCTCCATCATGGGCGGCGCTTTGAGTAATCCGAAACGCCCCTTCGTCGCTATCTTAGGCGGTGCGAAGGTCTCCGATAAAATCGGCGTTATCAATAACCTTCTCGAAAAAGTCGACGTTTTGATCGTCGGCGGCGGTATGGCTTACACCTTCAACAAGGCTAACGGCTATTCCATCGGCGACTCCCTCTGCGAGGATGACAAGCTCGACCTTGCAAAAGAGATGATGAAAAAGGCTGAGGAAAAAGGCGTCAAATTCCTGCTTCCCGTCGACAATAAAGCGGGCGACAAATACGCTCCCGACTGCCACGCTATTGAAGTGGACTCCGATAACATTCCCGACGGTTACATGGGTCTTGATATCGGTCCCAAAACCCAAGAAATTTTTGCCGACGCTATCAAAGGCGCAGGTACCGTCGTCTGGAACGGCCCCATGGGCGTTTCCGAGTGGGATAACTTCGCAGCTGGCACCATTGCGGTTGCCAAAGCGGTTGCCGACAGCGGCGCTATCTCCATCATCGGCGGCGGCGACTCCGCTGCTGCTGTCGAGAAGCTGGGCTTCGCCGACAAGATGACCCACATCTCCACCGGCGGCGGCGCTTCCTTGGAATTCCTGGAAGGTTTGGAGCTCCCCGGCATCGCCTGCCTGCAGGACAAATAATTTTTTAAAAAGAGACTTTCCGTCGTCGTGGCAAAACGGCGGCGGAAGTTTTACGTTCACAGAAAAATTTTTGGAGGAAACAAAAATGAATAAATCTCTGCGTAAAGCCGTTATTGCCGGCAACTGGAAAATGAATAAAACCCGCCCTGAGGCCAAAGCTCTCATCGAAGAACTGAAACCCCTGGTGGCTAACGCTTCTTGCGACGTAGTGGCCTGTGTCCCCTTCACCAACCTGGAAACCGTTTTAGACGCCGCAAAAGGCTCCAACATCAAAGTAGGCGCTCAGAACTGCCACTTTGAGAAATCCGGCGCTTTCACCGGAGAAATCTCCGCCGATATGCTCAAAGAAATGGGCGTCGAGTACGTGGTCATCGGACACTCCGAAAGAAGACAGTACTTCGGCGAGACCGACGTAACCGTCAACAAACGCACCAGAGCCGCTTTGGCTGCTGGACTGAAAGTCATTCTCTGCGTTGGCGAGATGCTGGAGGACCGGGAAAACGGCATCACCGAAGAGCTGGTTGCCCTTCAGACCAAAATCGCTCTCAAAGACGTTTCCAAAGAAGAACTGAAAAACGTCATCATCGCTTACGAGCCTGTTTGGGCCATCGGTACCGGCAAAACCGCTACTGCTGAGCAGGCAAACGAAGTTTGCGCCGTTATCCGAAACGTCATCGCCAAAGTGTATGACAAAACGGCAGCCGACGCTATGACTATCCAGTACGGCG
>CABUOE010000044.1 GCA_902493155.1 uncultured Eubacteriales bacterium | reverse complement strand
CTCCCGACTCAAGTGCTCGGGGTCTCGTCGCAATCCAATTCAGCCAGGCGGGGCGGGAAGAACTCGTTGACCGGGAATTTGATCTTCCGGAAGAGCTCGCAGGGATCGCAGGCCGTATCGGAGGCGGTGCATTCCTTGTCAGGGATACTGTAGTCGTAAACGGGGATCATCATCTGGACTTCGCGCTCCAGCTGAACGATGGAGAACATACCAATGGAGACGTAGACGTAGCGGCAGGCATCTCCGGTGATGAATCTGCCGTTGAAGACGCAGTTCATCGTCTCGGGAATGGCAGCAGCATTGCCGCAGCAGTCGCAGTCGGGTTTCGGGCACTCGCAGACCTTGGACGCCAGTACGATGGGGTCAACCACCTGGACGCGGGCGGTGGGGCAGTTACTGGGAATCGAGCAGTCCTCACCATTTAAGAACTTGCAGGCGTCAGCGGAACTGAAGTCTTTGACGCTGCCCTCGGAGCCGTAGAGGATGACCTTCTTGTTGAATGCAGAAAGGCCCTGAACAGTGGTGGGGGTACCGCAGATCTGGGTAGCATAGGTGTCCATGGTGATGAGGAAATAGAAGGTCATATCTACCGAGTAGAAGCCCTTGTTAAAGGGGACGCATTCCACATCCATCGCCACGTTTAGAACTTCCACCTTGCGAACTTTGATGGACTGCGCGTTGTCAATAACCGGCTGGGTGCAGTCGGTAAAGTAGACCCGCAGGTCCTCTAAGCAGTCCTTGTCACTGCAGCTGTCGTAAATCCGGCCCGCGTTGATGCAGACCGCCTCTTTGAAGCAGTTGGCGCCGGTAGCCGCGCCGTAGGGGGTGTAGTTTTGATCAGCCATGATTTAGCCTCCTCATAAGTATAGTGGTCGCTGGCGGTACGAGCCGCCGCTCCTAACTGGAACCCCATGTGTGGAGGTTCCCCGCCGGGTGCTCCCGGTTCGACCTTAAGCCGGCGGAGCCCGTCGGCGATTTGGTTTACTACATGATATGTAGAATTGGGAAAAAGGTTCGTATTTTTCGGAAAAACCTAAGAAAAATTCCCTTTTCCCGCAAAGGAGCCGCAAAGGACGGGCTGTCCGGCCGAACCGGACGATGAAAAAACCGCAGGGCTACGGGGAGAAACGGTTAAAAATTCATCGATTTGCCTTGAAACAGCAGGGCACAAAACGGCGGGGCGGGGTTCTTTTCATCTTATGCGGAAGAGAGCTTGTTTGAGACGGATTTTCGGGAAAAAACCAGAAAAGACAGGCTATAACGGCCTGTCTTTTTCTCTTTTCCTTTCGTTTCCTGGCAAATCGGCGGACAAAAGCTGTCCCTTTTCCCCTGTAGGGGCGGCTATCAGCCGCCCGTCGACAAACCGCAGCCCCTCAATCTCTCAATCCGTAGGGGCGGGGCTCTGCTCCGCCCGTTTTCTTACCGAAACCTCTTCGGGCGAACACTGTTCGCCCCTACATTTTTATAATTTTATAATTCTCCCGACTGCTCTCTGCTCTTTTGCGTCCCTCCCGACGCCCTTCAAAACGCCAAAAGAACCTGAAACCAGCAAAAACCCGTACCGGTTGCAGCGGTACGGGTTTTTGCTGAGGTTAGCGCGGGCCCAATTATGAAACGATCCCCACAATGCAACCGTTTCATGCCCACAAAAGAGAAGGATTTCTAGCATCGCAAAGCCTATCTTCTTCTGCGGAAGCGCAGCGCAAAGATTACGCCGGCTATTAGGAGGATTCCGCTGATGCTCAGAAGAAGGGCGGTCAATTTCCAATCGGTCTGATTTTGTGTTTCCTGCCCGAAAGGCACGCGGTTACCGAACCCGCCTTGCGGCAGATTGGCCTGCATGGTCGAGAAAGATTCCAAATCCTCGTCGGACAGCCCCAAATCACTGAGTTTTGCTTTCTGATCGTCGGTCAATTGGGAAACTTCGGTCTCCCCGATGATCTCCATGGCTTCCCGCATGAGCTTCATATCCGGCATGCCGCCGAAGGGGTTGTCACCGCCGGTTGGGATATCGGGTGCTTCCCCGTCACCGACCGCTTCCCCGCCCGGCCTTTCGCCGGCCTGCGCGCCCTGTTCTCCGGCGTTATCTCCGCCCGGAGCGCCCTGCTCCCCGGCGGAAGTGTCCCCGGAAACCTTTGCGGCCACCGTCTGCCCGTCATCGGGCGGCGTACTGCCTTTATTTTCCCCGACCTCGGGCAAAGCGGCCGTATTCGAACTGTTCCGGCCGCCTCGTTCCCCGCCAAAGCCGCCTCCGCCGCCCTGTTGCCCCAGCGTGTTCATGTCGATGCCGGAAGCGTCGATCAGCGCGTCGGGATTGGCCTGCTGCTCCTCTTCGGTGGAGGGAACCGTCCCGTCCAGCTGTCCTTCCACGCTCTCGGCCCGCAGTTTGCCGAATTCCTTGAGCATTTCCACCGCCGCTGTATACTCGTCGTAGCTGTAGAAGGGGTTCGGGTCGGTAGCCACCGCCTCGGTGATGAGGAAGTTGATGGTATCGACGGTTTTCTCAAAGTAACCGCTTAAAAAGTATTCGTCTACAATCTGCCGCAGATACTCATGGTACTGCTCCTTGTATTCGTCCACCTCTAAGAGTTTGCCGATGAGAGGGCTCGATTCCAGCGTCGCCCCGGAAACCGGGGTGTCGATGGGGAAATTAACAGCGCTCTCGGCGCTCCCCACCTGAAATCCCCCGAATGCGAGATTATAATCCCAGGGCAGGATGGCGATTTGCCCGTCCTTTTCGTAAAGGTAGTAGTTGTGTTTCATATTGCTGGCATAGCTGTCCAGGTTCACCAGCACCGTATTGACAGCGAAATAGCGGAGCACTTCGTCCACATCCACGTATTTTTCAAGGTCGGTTCCGGCGTTTAAGTTCTGGATCGCCTCGACAAGCCTTGTTTTGTCGCTTTCGGTGATATCAAAAACGGCGCTGTCGAAGATATCGCTGTAGCTGTCGATATCTTCGCCCTGATCGGTTAAACTGGTGGCGCCAGTTCCTCCGCCCATGCTGCCTCCGGGGAAGCCTCCCCTGCCGCGGGTGCTTTCTGTATTTTGTTCTCCGTCCGTTTGCCCGTCTTCAGACGGCGGCGAATTCTGAGCGCCGCCGTCCACCGGGGCGTTTGAAGAAGGAGATTGGAGGGAGTTGTTGTCTTGATTATCGTCCGGCGGGATGGTTTCGCCGCCGGGGCCTGTTTCGCCCGCTTGTTCACTGGGCACGGATTCCCCGCCGGAACCCGCTTCCTCTCCCCGAAGGCCCAAAGCGCCGTCGGGAGGGGCAAATCCGCCGTTGTCGGCGGGGCTGCCCCCGTTCACCGACGCGGACGCAGCAGCATCCGGAGTACTTACTTCTCCGGCGTTTTCTCCGCCTGCTGCGCCCGCCCCGGGACCGCGGAAACCTCCTTCCGCGTTATCCGGGGGCTGCATGCCGCCTTTCTCTCCGCCGCCCATCTTCATGGTGTCGGGCTTGTAGAGATTTCCGTAATCGGAGCCGTAGTTTCGCTCCATATAGGACTCCTCAAGACACTCAACAGCCAGGTACAGTCCCCAGTATTCCCCGTTGACGCTGACCTTCGCATAGGAGCAAAGGGAGCTGGGCACGTCCAGAAACCGCATCATGTCGTAGGAGAGGTATTCTTTCATAGAGGTAGGGTCCTGGTAGTTGTTGTTCAACGCCAGCTTGTCAAGGCCGTAGCAGGTCTGCCCGTCGATGTAGTGATCGAACTCCACCTTGAAGCTGTACCGGTCGTTTCTGACGCCGCTCAAACTGCTGTTTCCCTTGGCCCGGAGCCCTACGTCTTTGAAGGTGACGCCGTTAATCTGCAGATCCACAGGGATATATTCCTCCGCGAGGGCGTTGTCTAAAAGCTCCTGCCAGTCGTCTTCGTCCACCACGATGTTACACTCCATCAGGGTATTTTCCTTAAAAAGCTTATTTTCGTATTCCTTGACCCTGGTGGCGGAGATGGTTTCCACCGCCTGAGGGTTTAACAGCGCAAAGGAAGTCCCCGCTACCGCCAAAACCATCAGGACAACCGCCAAAACGGTCACCAATTTGCTTCGAATCATATGATAAAATCCTTTCGGAACCATCTGTCCAAAAACGGCGCGCCGAGACCCTCCACCGGGGCTCCCTTCCACTGACGCCGCCCCAGGGCAGGATTTTTTATCGTCAGGACATGTATTCCCCGTTGTAGCTGACCAACACGGTGTTGGACACCCCGTCGATAGCCCCTAAAATGTTGACGAAATCCGTCTCCGACGATTTCAGCCGCACCTCGATGGTCAGCTCGATGCCGTTTTGGGACACCGCCTTTGATTTGATGACCTGCTTTTTCACCGAGGTCTTGACGGTCTCTAAAACCTTCTGCTCCGCCTGATCGTCGGCGCAGTTGACCACCAGAATGTAGGGAGAATCCCCGGACTTTTTGTTCACAAAGATGATGAGGATGATGCCGATGAACAGCGACCCGAAAACCGCCAGCGGAATCAGCCCCGCCCCCAATACGATACCAGCGGAAATCGCCCAGAACAAAAACACGATGTCCATGGGCTCCTTGATGGCGGTGCGGAAACGAACGATGGACAAAGCGCCCACCATGCCCAGAGAAAGCACGATGTTGGACGTGACCGCCAAAATGATGAGGGTGGTGATAAGCGTCATCCCCAAAAGGGAAACCCCGAACCCCGCCGAGTACATGACGCCGTTGAAGGTCTTTTTGTAGACGAGGAAGATGAACAGCCCCAGCACAAAGGCCAGCGCCAGCGCAATCACCATATCCAGCGCGGAAAAAGAGGTGACGTTCTCGAGAAAGCTCGACTTGAAAATGTCCTGAAAAGTCATGGTTGATTCTCCAATCTTGTTTTTATTGTGGAACAGCAGGGTTTTAAGATGGTGTCCGTCTGATGCAAACATTTTTTCGCGGGTGGATACGGAATCTGCCCTTACAGCCCGCCTTTCGGCTATCACGGCGCGATGATAACTGCTCCCTACGACGACCGTTGCCTTCGTAGGGGCGGGGCTCTGCTCCGCCCGTCCTTTTTCATAACTGCGTCCTGTCTATCGACAGAGGACTATTTTGCTGTACTCCTTAACCGTTACTGTTTTCCTTTCGAAACGTCGCCGGGATTCCCGCCGGACTCCAACGCTTTGGCGTTGCGCCGCTTTTCCGAAACGTTTCGGGGATTGTAGGGGCGGGGCTCTGCTCCGCCCGTCAGTACGCCGCTGTTTCCCAGGCGGATACACAATCTGTCCCTACATCAATGCAAAGTATTTCGCCTTTACAGATAACACCGGCAGGCGGCGTACTTGGAAAAGGTGCCCACCATCCGGTTTTTCACCTGGACGGCGTCCCGGATCACGTCGGGCAGAAAGGCGTCGTACTTCACTTCCAAAATCCGGGCGTTTGGGTTTGAAATCGGCACCGAGCTTAAGTTCTGGTTAAACAAATCGTCGGATTTTAGCCCTGTGCGGATTTCGCTGTCCAACGTGACCCTCACGTTTCCGGGGCCATAGACAAACGGCTCCCGCAGGTAATCCACCACCGTCGCAGGCTTCAGCTGCTGGTAGCGCATCTTGGCGTGGAGCTCCCCGAGAAGCGGGCGGCTTTTATCCAGCAGCATCCAGTCGATCTCCCCTCTGAGGATGCGCTCGCATTCCTCTTTGGTGACCCGCACCGCGTCTTTTTGACAAAGACCCTTGATCTTGCTCTTTTTCTCCAGCTTGATGTAGGAAAAATCGTCGTTATAATACCGGATGCGGAATTTTTCCCGGTTGCTGAGGCCGATGATCTTTTCCCGCAGCACTTTGTCGTCGATGTTGTCGAAGTAAAGGCTCCGGATCCGGTATTTGCCGTTTTTTGCGTGGGGGTCGGGACTTGCGATTCCCGAAAGCCGCTGCCGCAGAAGCAAACAGTCCCCTTCGTTGATAATGTGCTTGTATTCGTGTCGCAGATTTTTTGTTTTCATGAGGCGCTTCCTTTCCGGCCATTGGCCTGTTCTTTCGATGGTTTTAGTATAGAGGGCTTATGTGACGGTTTGTTGAAGACTCTCTGAAAATCCCACGATACCTAAAGAGGTAAACTGTGTTCGCCCCTACACCCACAATCTTCCACAAACCCGTAGGGGCGAGGCTCTGCTCCGCCCGCCCTTTTTTATAACTGCGTCCTGTTACAGATGATTGTTTTGCTGTACTCCTTAACCGTTACTGTTTTCTTTTCGAAACGTCGCCGGGTCCCGTCCCGGCAGACGGCCTCTCTTTTTGTTTCGTCAAAAAGAGAGGAGAAAAACCGACCGGGGAGACCCCCTGGACCCCCGACGGTTCGTCCGTTCCTCCAGGAATCCAAGAGCCTACACCTCCACTTCGGAATCAGGGGCACGACGACCGTGCTTAACGCCGTCGTCATGTGAGCGCCTTGGTATCAGACTTCGGTTCCCCGTCTACGACGACCCGCAGTGGGGCCGCTGACATCCGAGAGCCTTGGTATAACGCCCGTCTTCCCCTCGTTTTCCGGGGCTGCGCGCTAACGCCGCTCGCCCCGGTTTCGGCGTTCCGGAATGCTCCGGAACGCCGAGTTCGGGCCGTCGTACCTCCGGCCCTCCTCTCTCCCCGGAACGTCCCAATAGCGCAGAGACCGTAGGGGCGGGGCTCTGCTCCGCCCGATGCCACACCCAAACGCGGGCGGATGTGGGCATTCGCCCCTACATTTTCTCCGAAACGTCTTGGGAACCGTAGGGGCCGACGCCCACGTCGGCCCGCCGTTTATCACAAACCCCCGCCCCGTGGAATCTTCCCACAGGACAGGGGTTACATCATTATAGGGAATTGTAGGGGCGAACATTGTTCGCCCGAACAGACCTCCCTATGAAAACGAGCGAACGATGTTCGCCCCTACTCATCTTCTTCCAAATTTTCCAGCATAATTCTCACCGCCTCCACCACAAAGGCGGAAAAAGTACACTCCTTCCCGCGGATAACTTTTTCCACCTCTTCCACCACGTCAATGGGAATGCGGACGGATTTGCTGACGGTGGGTGGAATCCTCGGAATTTTGACAGGTCGCACATCATCACCTGACTCTGATTTCGGCAGCCATCTTGTCGACGGCTTCCTCGATGAAACTTTGCAGGGCTCGGCTGAACTCTTCGCTTAAAACGCCGCCTGTTTTCTCCTCCAGATGGGCGACAAATTTTTCCGGCAGTTCGACAGTGGTAAAAGGATTGCCGTCTTCGTCGCAGATGCCGATTGCGACCATGTTGCTTGTTTTGTTCATAACATTTCTCCTTTTGATTTCCAGCAATCCCTTGAAAGAAACGTCGGCCCATGGTACAACATTCTTGCAAACCGGTGCAGTTTATGTTACAATATTTAAGCCAAGATTCCTTTTAGGATTGTTGGTGTTTGGGGAAGCGGCGGGTCCTGTGGTAGGTGAACGCCGCTTCCTGTTTTACTTTTTAAGGGCTTCATACTTTTCGACGATTGTCTCCCGCACGAATTCCGAGCGATTTTTCCCTAGAATTTTACAACATTCGTCCAGTTTTGCCAAAGTCTCCTTGTCCATTTTTACCCGCAACATAAAGACTTTGGGACTGTCTGTAGGGCGCCCCATTTTTTTCTCTGCCACGAAATCGGATCACCTCCTTTACGTAGCACTAAATATATTGTAATGTAAATAGCACCAAATGTCAATAGTATTTGTAAAAAAATAGAACTTACTTTTTGTAAGTAAGTTCTATTTTTTGTTGAGCTCTTCATACAGACAATTAGCGCCTCTGCGCAAAACCTCAGACCGGGTGACGTTGAGTTCCTTCATACAAAACTCAATTTTTGCCAGTGTTTCGTTGTCTACCCGAACTTTCAGGTCATGCTCTAAGGGCTTTTCTGGATGAGGGCCCGGTTTTTTCCGCTCCTTCAATCTGTCACCTCCTTATTCTGGAACACAAGTTAATTTTATATCATGCGTTCCAAATTGTCAAGAGGTAATATAAATAAAATCGGCCATTGCTATACATACAACACCCCCGCCCCGTGGAATCTTCCCACAGGGCGGGGGTGCGTACTTGTACAGATCTCTATAGGAAAGCGGGCGAACGCTCCTACCGCTCCCGCCTGAGCCGAAACCAAAACACGCTGCCCTTCCCGACCTTGCTCTGAACGCCGTACTTCGCCCCGTGCATGTCGAGGATGTTCTTGACGATGGACAGCCCCAGCCCCGTTCCCACGGCGGCGCGCTTGTGGGTTTTGTCCAGCTTGTAGTACCGCTCCCACACAAGCCCCAGCTGTTCCTCGGGAATCCCCTCGCCGGTGTCTGCAATGGATAACGTGACGGTATCGCCGTCGGTCTCCTGCCGGATGACGACCTTTTTGTCCTTGCCGGTGTAGTTGACCGCGTTGTTGATGAGGTTGTAAATCACCTGGGAAATCTTCATCCGGTCGGCCTCTACAAAGACCTCCTCCGACGCCTCGAAGGTGATTTGATACCCCTCCTGCTCCCGGAGCTTCGTATACCGCTCCAAAGTCTCCCGCACAAGCCCGGTTATCGAAAACCGCTCTTTGGAAAGCTTCTGCACCCCCGCCTGATGCTTAGACAGATCCAGCAGATCGTTGACCAGCGCGTTTAAGTGGTTCGCCTCGTCGATGATGACCTGGACATTTTCAGGACTGTTCTCCCCGGGCAGATCCCGCATGGCCTCGGCGTAGGCGGTAATCATGGTCAGCGGGGTGCGCAGGTCGTGGGACACGTTGGCGAGAAGCTCCCGTTTCAGCGCCTCGGATTTTTGCAGCTCCACTGAAACGTCGGATAACGTCTCGTCCAGCTCCCTGATCTCCCGGTAGCTTTTGCCCTTGTACCGGTGGTACTCCCCTTTTGCCAGCTCCTTGGCCGAGTCGTTGATTTGGATGACCGGCCTCGAAATCTTCCTGGACAGTAGCACCGCAAACCCCGCCGCCAGCAGGAGCATCAGCGCCGTCAGGATGGTCAGCTGAATCCGCAGCGTCCGTGTCGTGGCGCTCACCGGCGAAATCACCGAGTTTAACAGCAGCACCCGCTCGTTTCCATCTTGATCCGCCACCACCCGCACGCAGATGATGCTCTCCTGCGCCCGGTCGAAAAACGGCATCAGCGGCTTATTTTTGTTCCGCTCTGCCTCGTCGGCGGTGGCCGGCAGCTCCTCAAAGGGCACCTTCCCCGACTCGCCGTGGATGAAAAACCGCCCGTCCTCCCGGCTGGTCCGCTGGATAAAGCTGCCGCCGTTTTCCACCGCCGCCGTATACAGGGAAAAAAGCTCGGCCGGAGGCAGCTTGTGAATGCGGCAGTTGGGCAGGGTGTCCGCCGACGCGATGAGGCTTCCGTCGGTGTTGATGGCCATGGCGCAGATCTGGTTTTCCTGGGCTAAATTTTGGAGCAGAGCGCCCAAGTCGCTTTCAAACATCTTTTTGGAGATGGAGTCCGCCGCGGCGTTCAGCTCCCTCGTCTTGACCCCCTTGTAGAACTCTTCCAGGAAAATCACCTGAAAGCACCACAAAAGCGCCAGCACAATGGCCGCGAACCCGCCAAAGAACAAAAGAAGCTTCCATTTGACGCTTAAGGACTTTCTATTCGCTTTCAAAACGGTACCCCACCCCTCTCAGCGTGACGATTTTCCCGCTGTATTCCCTAAGGCTCTTCCGCAGAAGCTTGATGTGGGTGTCCAGTGTCCGGTCGTCGCCGTAAAAGTCGTAGCCCCAGACGTTTGTGATGAGATTTTCCCGCGTCAAGGCAATATTCCGGTTGCGCACGAGGTAAAACAGCAAATCGTACTCCTTGGGGGACAAATCCACCCGCTCCCCGTCGATTGTGACCAGCCGCCCGGTGAAATCCACCTTGAGCCCGCCGCTCTCGTAGATCTCGTGGCCCCCGTCCTGCTGAGGCTTTGCCCGTTTGAGCACCGCCGCCACCCGCATCATCAGCTCCCTTGGGGAAAAGGGCTTGACCACATAGTCATCCGCCCCCGTCTCAAACCCGTGGATTCTATCGTATTCCTCCCCCCGGGCCGACAGCATAATCACCGGCACCTCTTTTACCTTGCGGATTTCCTTGCAGGCGGAAAACCCGTCTAAGCCCGGCATCATAATGTCCATGATAATCAGGTCGAAATTCTCTTTCCCAGCGATTTCCACCGCCTGCATCCCGTCCTCCGCCTCCTGGATGTCGTACCCCTCAAAGGCGGCGTACTTTTTGATGACCTCCCGGATGCGCTGTTCGTCGTCCACAACCAAAATCCGCGGCATGACGTTCTCCTTTCTCACCGAAATCTCTTCGGGCCAACACAGTTCGCCCCTACACCCACGATATACAGGAATCTGTAGGGGCGGGGCTTTGCTCCGCCCGCCTCAATCCACAACCCTCTTCAATCCGTAGGGGCGGGGCTCTGCTCCGCCCGCCTCAATCCACAATCCTCTTCAATCCGTAGGGCCGGGGCTCTGCTCCGCCCGCTTTCTCACCGAAACCTCTTCGGGCCAACACAGTTCGCCCCTACACCCACAGTTTACAGAAATCCGTAGGGGCGGGGCTCTGCTCCGCCCGTTTTCTCATCGGAGCCTCTTCCGGCGAACACAATTCGCCCCTACAACACCAAACTCTCCAAAAATGTGAGCGTCCCCTCACCGGCGTCGAAACGCGCCTCAACCCCGATGGGCAGGATCGCCTGATTCTCCCCGTGGCCGAAATCGTCGCACCACACCACCGGAATCCCATACCGCTCCCCGAACCGGCGGAGCACTTCCTCCATCTCCGGCTGAGGCTTCTCGTCGTAGTGCCCGAAGATGAGCCCGTCCACCCTATCCATCAGCCCGCTCTGCCCGATGTGGGAGAAATACCGGCTGGCGGCCGCCGGCGGGTTAAAGCAGATGTGATCCTCGAGAAAGAGGATGTACCGCTTTTCCGGATGAACCCTGAAAAACTTCCCCTCCATTAAAAGGGCGAAATTTAAAAGATACCCGCCGATGAGCTCCCCCTGGGCTCTGCCTCCCCGGATGACCTTCCAATCGCTGTTTTTCCGGTAAACGGGGTTTCCCTCCACGAGCATCTCGGCAAAACGCCCCAGGTTATAGGGGACCCCCCGGCTAATCGTCCCGGGGGACTGGCCGTAAAAGGTCTCGAGGCCCGAGAGGGCCGACACAGCGTTTAGAACCGACGTCCCGTCGCTGTAGCTTAGGATGATCTTGGGGTTTCTGGCCGCCGCCTCGTAATCGATATAGGGGAGAATCTCGTTGCTCACTTCCCCGCCGTCGAAGAAAATCATCCGCACCTTAGGGTTCAGCACCATTTCATTGAAGTCCGCCGCCCGCTCTTCCGGCGACCCGGAAAATCCGTTTGCGCGGCTGTAGAGGTTTTTCCCCAGCTTCACCGAAAACCCCATCTGCCCCAGCGCCTTTTCCGCCTGGGCGATATATTCTTCCTCCGCCGCCAGACAGGGCGCGATGATCCCGATAACGTCCCCTTTTCGCAGTCTCGATGGTTTCAGCATAACAATCCCCCTTTTCCTTTTATGTCCTTTCAGTGTACCATATCCATCCGCATCCGTCCACTGATATTTTAAATAGCCTTTGTGACGGCTATGTGAAAAAAGCAGAATCCTTCGACAAAAAAGGATTGACAAATGGACAAGATCGTAGTATTATTGCAAACGATAATCATTTTCATTTAGAATCCTTTAAAAAATTTTTTGAAACTGGAATTTCTTCCTTTCGCCCCCAAAAAAGGGGCGAATTCGCAGCAATTTTAAATAGGAAAGGCGATTTTATGTTGGACGTATTACTGGACACTTTGCTCGACACCTTAAAAACCATCCCCATCCTCTTTGTGGTCTACCTGTTCATCGAATGGCTGGAGCACCGGGTGGATTTTCTGAAATTCATGAACGGGAAAGGCTCCCGCTTCGGCCCGCTCATGGGCGCCTTAGTAGGCTGCATCCCCCAATGCGGGTTCTCAGCGGCGTCCGCCTCCCTTTACAGCGGCGGCATGATCGGCGCGTCCACCCTCATCGCCGTTTTCCTCTCCACCTCCGACGAGGCCATCCCCGTCATGCTCTCAAACCTCTCGGACATGAGCTTGGTCCTCTGGCTCATCCTGGCCAAGGTCATTATCGCCGTGGCGGCGGGCTATCTTTTAAAGTATACCCTCTTTCGAAACGAAACGACCCGGATCCGCACCCTGGGACAAAAATCGGACCACTGCGGCCACGACCATGACCACGAACACTCCGGCGGCCAGTGCGGCTGCTGCTCCCACCACGGCTCCATCTTCAAAAGCGCCGTCGTCCACACCCTGAAAATCACCGCCTTTTTAGCGGTCACCATGCTCGTCATCAACCTTGTTGTCTTCTGGATCGGCGAGGACAACCTGGAGACCGTCCTTCTGTCGGGCAGCGTCTTCCAGCCCATCCTCACCGCCCTCATCGGCCTGATTCCCGGCTGCGCCACCTCGGTGCTGCTGACCCAGCTGCTCATAAACGGCAGCATCTCCTTCGGCGCCGCCATCGCCGGGCTGTCGGCGGGAACCGGCTTCGGGTATCTCGTCCTCTTTAAGGAATGCCGCAGCAAAAAGTCCGCTTTCAAAATCGTTTTGTGTACCTATCTGGTGTCGGTGGCGGCCGGCATGATTATCCACTTAGCCATGCTGTAATTCAGTATCCATCCTATGACTGGCCTGCGGGCCGGAAAGGCGGGGACGTTATGAAAGAAAACCCACTGGAACTTCTCAAAAAATCCGGGCTCAAAGTGACAAAACAGCGGGAAGCGATTTTGGACATCCTGCTCACCTCCCCCTCCCACCTGACAGCGGAGACATCTACCTTGATTTGAAGGCGCAGGGCCACGACTTCGGCCTCTCCACCGTCTACCGCACCCTCTCCTCTCTGGAGGAGCACCACATCGTCGAAAAAACCGACCTGCCCGACGATAGCGGCAAGCAGTATTTTAACATCGCCCACACCGGCCACCGGCACCACCTGGTCTGCGTCAAGTGCAAGCGGTGCATCGTGCTGGACGAGTGCCCGGTGGAGGCTTTTACCGCCGCCGTCTGCAAAGCCCACGGCTTCACCCTAAAAGGCCACTCCTTTGAGATTTTCGGCGTCTGCCCCGACTGCCAGAACTAGGAGGCCCGCCATGTTCACCGAAAAATATTACGAAAACGAGGATTTCCGGGAGGCGGAGATTTTAGAAAGCTCCCTCACCGGCATGACTTTTATAAACTGCTCCTTCCAGGGGGCCGACCTTGCCGCCATTGAGCTAAAGTCCTGCCGCTTCGACCGGTGCAGCTTCGCCGGCGCGAAATGTAACGGCATGGTAGCCAAAAACACCGCTTTTTTAAACTGTAAATTCCCCCTCGCCACCCTTTTCGCCGCCACCTTCGACGACTGCAAAATGACCGGCTCCAATTTGGCCGATGCCGACTGCCAGGCCATGACCATCTTAGGCGGCGACTGGTCCTACACCTTCTTAGACGAGATGGATTTTTCCGGCACCGCCCTCTCCCACGTGAACTTCCGCAGCGCCGAGCTGCCCCGCGCCGATTTCTCCAAATGCCGCCTGTCGGAGTGCTGCTTCGACGGTGCGAATTTGACCGGAGCCACCTTCCGGGGGGCCGACCTGAGAAGCTCATCCATCCACGACCTGAATTTACTGGAAATCGACTTCAAGGACGCGAAAATCGACCTGGAGCAGGCCATTGTCCTGGCCTCCGCCCTGGGCGCCCGGTATACGCCGTAGAGAATCAAACCCCTTCCTGTTTTTGGCAGGAAGGGGTTGTGTTTATTTATTTTCAGGCCAATGTGGGCATTGGCCCCTACAGCCGCCCGCCCTACACCCCAAAAACCTCCCCCAAATCCGTAGGGGCGGGGCTCTGCTCCGCCCGCCCATACACCGGAGCCGCCATACCCAAGACGGATGTGGGCATCCGCCCCTACATTTTTGCGGTCCCCCTCACCAAACCGACGAAGACAGGTAATTGGGAAAAACGCATCACATCTCTTCGTCTTCTTCCAGGTTTTCCAGCATAATTCTCGCCGCCTCCACGATAAAGGCAGAGAAGGTACATTCTTTCCCGCAGATAGCCTTTTCAACCGCTTTTACTACGTCGACCGGAAAGCGGACGGACTTGCTGACGGTGGGGGGAACTCTGGGAATTTTGATGGGACGCACATAATCACCTACAATTAAAATTTGATATTATTATAGCAGATTGATGTCACACGTTGTATAACGACTTATAATACAACATATAACGATTTATTGTTATATGAGGTGATTAAATATGATCGTTGCTGTAATCGGTTCCCGTTCCATCAAACAGGTGGACATCGGAAAAATTCTGCCCGA
>CABUOE010000043.1 GCA_902493155.1 uncultured Eubacteriales bacterium | reverse complement strand
GGGCCATTACATGGCACCAGTGGCAGGTGCTGTAGCCGATGCTCAAAAACACCGGCAGGTCTTTTTCTTTGGCCCTTTCGAATGCCTCATCACACCAGGGATACCAATCGACAGGGTTATCTGCATGCTGTAAAAGATAGGGGCTGGTCTCTGCTTTTAAATGGTTTTTCAAGCTTTCACCTCTCGTTTTCATTCCGTTGAGCCATCTCAATCTTCTGTTAGTATGCGTTGATCTTACGGATTTATGATCTGATACCGGATTGCAATCGAATCTCAAATCCCATTACTCGTGTTCCTCAGGGACTGTTGCAAAATAACCTATCTAAAAAATACTGTAGGGGCCGACGCCCACGTCGGCCCGCTTACAAAGGATTTTCCTCCGAAAAGCGGACCGATGCAGACATGGCCCCTACATTTTCTGTTTGCAATTGCGCATATTGCTATCGTCAATTCACTTTATAGCGTTCCGTTCTTGACGGTACTAATCAAATCGCAGGTTAGAACAAGGGATAAACCGCCGTTTTTGAGTAAAAACTTCCCTTTTCATTCGATGCCGGACTCCACCGGCCTGTTTCCGCAGATAACGCGGGTTGCCGCTCTTAGCGGACGCCGGGATAAAAGTCGTAGACCGAAGTAAAGCCTATTTTTTCCTTGGTTTGCTTCATGATGGAGCTATAGACGCCCCCGGCGACAGGGTAGGCTTTCTTGGCCACTTCGTTTGCGTCCGAATACAGGTAGACGGTGGCCCATTCCTCGGTGCTTTCATCATGGGTTCCGGCCAGCTTCAGGGTGTCCGGCAGAATCACGGCAGCGCCATAGCTGCCCATATGGGAAAAGGCGTTGTCCTCCACGATGGTGACGCCCCAGGGCACCACCACCAGCGGGATTTGAGCGTTGATGAAGGAATCCTGCCCGATGACCTTGAGGTTTTTATGGAACTCGACCTGGGTTTTTCCTGCGGGAAACGCCACCAACTTTTTATAATCCTTGGAGTACAAAGCGCCGTCGTAAACCGACAAATACGGATTGTCGGGATCCACCTCATAGGACTGCTCGGCCATCCGGGTCAGCTGCATATTGTGGTGCATGCTTTTGCCCAAAACGCAGGTGTCCGCCTCCAGGTTCAAGATATTTCGTTCATCCTGCTCCCGGGTGATGGTGGTGATTTTGTCCCCGAACACGATGCGGCGGATGGAATCCCGATAGGGAATGCACTGCTCCACCAGATTGCAGGGATCGGGCATGGAGCCGTCTCCTTCAAAGGTCAGCGTCTGGTCGATGAAGTTGAGCCTCCAGGAAAAGTTTCCCAGCATGCCCGCTATCTGCTCCGGCATGTCCGGGTGATAGGTCAAAGAAGGCTTTCCGGAAGGGCGCGCCGCAATAATGTTGTCCTCTTTAAAGTACACCGCGCCGTCGTAGGTGAAAAAGGTGGAATTTTGGTCGCTCACTTCATAGGAATCCTGGGCCACCGTGTCCAGGCCCTCGACGGATTTGAGCTTTTTCCCCAACACCACAGTTTGAAATCCCATTTGGCGCAGAACCGGCCTGGGGTCGGCGGGTTTCCCCACCCCGACGACCTGCTGGATGGAGGTGACGCCGTCTTCGATGACGAGCCGGCCGACTGAATCGGCAAAGTAGGCCCACGCTTTCTCTACCAAGGGAAACATCTCATTGCTGACGACCCCGTCGGCGTCGATGGTCAGCGTCCCCTCCTCTAAATCGATGACCCAGGCGGCCCCGTTGTAGCTGCCGGAATAGGTTTTCAGGCTGAGCAGCTTGTCCAGATGTTGCTCCGGAACAAAATACAAAGGCTCTTTCCCCTTGAGTACAACATGCTCGATTTCCTGCGCCTCCGCAAGCTGCCAGGGCCCCGGAGCCAAATCGGGTTTGTCCTCGGGGTCTTTTCCCTCAATGGTCAGGGTATGGCTTTTTGTGTTGAGCTCCCAGCGATATTCATTGGTTTCGCCGTCTAACTTCTTGCCAGATATCCCAAAACAGGAACCGAGGCAGAGAACTGTGATAAGGAGAAACACGGCAAAAGAGATGGTGGAAAATTTTTTCATGGCTGCAATTCCTTTCCCGCCAAAAGGTTTCTATTGTTTCTTATCTTAACTATACAACAAATCATCCCCGTTGTCTACAAAAAAAGACAACAATTATCCCCGGCAGGGCAGAAGTTTTTTATAAACAAGCGAGGGACGAAGTGCAGGGGCCGACGCCCACGCCGGCCCGCTTTGCAGAGGACTTTCCCCCTCGAAGCGGGCTGATGTGGACATCAGCCCCTACAATCTTTGCGCATTATTTTTAGAGAGGCTATTTTGCAACAGCCTTTTTTCTCCCTGTAAAGGTGTTTTACTTTGCCATCAGTTCACAGATGGCGTTGGAGAAACTGACCGGGTCCTCGATGGGCAGTCCCTCGATGAGCAGCGCCTGGTCGTACAAAAGCCCTGCGTAATCTTTAACCTTTTCCGGCTCGTCGGCGAACTTCTTCTCCAGCGCTTCGAACACCGGATGGTTGGGATTTAATTCCAGTACCCGACTGGCCTTGACCTTCTGGTCGTTGGGCATGGAATTTAAAACCTTTTCCATCTCGAGGGACAATCCTCCCTCGCTGGACAGGCAGACCGGATGGGATTTGAGCCGGGAGGACAGCCGCACATCGGTGACCTTGTCTCCAAGCGCGTCCTTCATAAACCGGAACAACTCTGCGCTCTCCTCGTTTTTCTTCTTGATCTCCTCCGACTCTTCCTTGTCCTCCAGTCCCAGATCCTTGTCGGAAACCGAGCGGAACTCTTTTTCACTGTAATCCCGCATCATCTTGAGGGCGAATTCATCGATGTCATCGGTCAGGTAGAGGATCTCGTAGCCCTGGTCTTTTAAAAGCTCGGTCTGAGGCAGGCGGTCGGCCCGGTCGGTAGTCTCGGCGCAGGCGTAGTAGATGTACTTCTGGCCTTCCTTCATCCGGCCGACGTACTCTTCAAGAGTCGTCATCTTCTTCTCGGAAGAGGAGTAGAACAGCAGCAGGTCTTGGAGCAGCTCTTTGTTGGCGCCGTAAGCGGTATAAACGCCGTATTTAAGCTGCAGCCCGAAGCTCTTAAAGAACTCCTCGTATTTTTCCCGGTCGTTTTTGAGCATCGAGAGCAGCTCGCTCTTGATTTTTTTCTCCAACCGGCTCTCGATGAGCTTTAACTGCCGGTCGTGCTGGAGCATCTCTCTGGAAATGTTGAGGGACAAATCCTGGGAGTCGACGAGGCCCTTCACAAAGCTGAAATGATCGGGCAGCAGGTCGGCGCATTTGTCCATGATGAGCACCCCGCTGGCATAAAGCTGCAAGCCCTTCTCATACTCTTTGGAGTAGTAGTTGTAGGGGGCGTGGGCCGGGATGAACAGCAGCGCATTGTAGGTGGAAGCGCCCTCGGTGCTGCTGTGGATGACTTTCGCCGGGTTCTCATAGTCGTAAAATTTATCCTTGTAGAATTGGTTGTAATCCTCCTCGGAAACCTCGTTTTTGTTCTTTTTCCAGAGGGGCACCATGCTGTTTAAGGTGACGTTTTCGATGTAAGTCTCGTACTCCGGCTGCTCTCCCTCCTTGGGCTCGCCCTTCATCCGGGAGCGTTCCATGTCCATCTTGATGGGATAGCGGATATAGTCGGAATATTTCTTGACGATGCCCTGGAGCCGGTAACTCTCTAAGTATTCGTCGTAGTTGTCGTCCTCGGTGTTTTCCTTGATCTTCAGGATGATGTCGGTACCGTGGGAAGCTTTGTCCGCCTCCTCAATGGTGTAGCCGTCGGCCCCGGAGGATTTCCACTCGTAAGCCTTGTCCCCACCGTAAGCTTTACTGATGACGGTGACCTCATCGCTGACCATAAAGGCGGAGTAAAAGCCAACGCCGAACTGACCGATGATGTCGATGTCCTCCTGCTTGTCGTTTTCCTTCTTGAACTGAAAAGAGCCGCTCTGGGCGATGGTGCCCAGATTGTTTTCCAGCTCTTCCTGGGTCATACCGCAGCCGTTGTCGGAAATCGTCAGGGTTCTCGCCTCTTTGTCGACGGTAAGCCGGATAGCAAAGTCATCCCGGTTAAGGCCGCTCAGGTTCTCGCTGAGGGAGTGGTAGTACAGTTTGTCGATGGCGTCGCTGGCGTTGGAGATCAGTTCCCGGAGGAAAATTTCCTTGTGGGTGTAGATGGAATTAATCATCATATCCAGCAAACGCTTGGATTCCGCTTTGAATTTTTTCTTGGCCATGATTTTTTGCACCTCTATTAAAATAATATACAAAAGAAAAAAGTATTAGCACTCATTTACTTTGAGTGCTAATACTACTATAACGCCTACGCCGACAAAAATCAAGTTTTTTGGGGAAAATTTACATCTCCTTAAAAATTTTGACGTTTCCCCGGGACCAAAACCGCTTAAAAATCGCGTAAACCGCCCACGCCGTCAGACATCCCAGCACAGCCCCCGTCAACACATCGCTGGGGTAGTGGACATAGAGGTAAAGCCGAGACAAAGCGATGAGCACAGCCCCCAGATACCAAAGCCAGCTCACCCTCCTGTTCCCGCACAAAAACAACGCCGTCGCCGCCGCAAAGGACGACATGGAATGCCCCGACGGGAAAGAGAATCCCCGGGGCGGGTCGATTAAAAGCTGCACTGCCGCATTGTCCATAAACGGCCGCAGCCGCCCGACCATCGGCTTAATAGCCACTTCCCCTATGAGAAAGGCCGCCGCCACCGAACAGAGCAAAATAACCCCCGTCCGCCTCCATTTCTGAAAACAGCACAGAATAAGCCCCAAAAGAATCCAGATAAGCCCGGCATTTCCCAGTTTGGTGACAAAGGCGAGAAAAACATCCAGAAATTCACACCGGAGCAAATCCTGTATCCCGTTTAAAATCGCCTGGTCAACGCGCAGAATCACATCAAACATCCATTCATCCCCTTTTTTTCCAGTATACTCCCCTGCTTCCGCGAACCCGGAAGAAATCTGTCTTTTCTGAGTGAACGCTGGGAATTTTCCAGTTTGATTTTCTTCGGAAAATCCGCCCCTCAAATATTGTACTTAATTTTTTCTAAGGAATTCTTTTATTTTCTATTGAAATTTTTGCACAAAAGTATCATAATATAAATAGAGATAATTATGCACTTGTTCTATTATTCTGCATCATTTTCTCATTCTGAGATGGAAGCCATACCACACCAACGGAAGGAGCAATCCCTATGGCAAAAACCAACTACGTCATCACAATCAGCAGGCAGTTCGGCAGCGGAGGCCGCCTCATCGGCAAAAAGCTGGCCGAAAGTTTAGAGATTCCCTTTTACGATAAAGAGCTTATCACCATGGCCGCCCAGCAAAGCGGTTACAGCAAGGAAATTTTTGAAAAAGCCGACGAACGGGCCACCAACAGCCTGCTCTACACCCTTTCGATGAATTCCTACCTGCTCCACGGCATGACCGGCATGGCGGAGCTTCCCTTAAATGATAAGGTGTTCCTCATCCAGTCGGAGATCATCCGCAAGGTGGCGTCGGAAGGCCCCTGCGTCATCGTGGGCCGCTGTGCCGACTACGTGCTGAAAGAACATCCCAGGTGCCTCAATTTCTACATCTACGCCGACCTGCAAAGCCGGGTAGAACGGGCCACAACCGTCTACGATATGGAAAAAGAACACGCCGCCGACAACATCCAAAAACTCGATAAAAAGCGGGCCAACTACTATAACTTTTACTCCAACCTCCGCTGGGGCCTGGCGGAAAACTACGACCTCTGCGTCAACAGCGCCTCCATCGGCGTTGACAGCACGGTAGAGGTACTCAAAAGCTTTATCGAGAGGAAGGAAAACGTCTCTTCCAAATAAACGACACCGGACGATTCAGACTTCAAAAGCCCGCCGGAAATGCGGTTTCCGGCGGGCTTTTCCGGATTTTATCGTCCCCAAAGGGACAAAGGCCCCAAAATTTCGGACCGTTTGAAAGCTACGCACAAAAAAGTTCTAAAATATGAGGTTTAGTACTTGTTTTTTTCAAAGGTTCTGCTATATTTAAGGATAGGCATAAAAAGGAAGCGGGGAAAAGGGGCCTTTGACAATGAAAGAGTATTTCTATAAAAAATTCGACAGCCCATTATTTCACACAAAACAGATTTTTTCCATGCTGGCGCCACTGATCATGGATTCTTTTTTTGTGTGCGCCATCGGCGTTTTGACAACAGCTATGATCAGCTCCTCCAGCCAGGAATCGGTGTCGGCGGTGAGCCTGGTCAGTCCGCTGTACATGATGGTTTACGCGGTCTATAATGCCGTCTCGGCAGGCGGCACCGTGGTGGTAGCCCAGTTTAAGGGCAAAGGAGACGTCGAGCAGATGAAAAAGGCCGCGGGGCAGCTGATGCTGATAACGCCCCTGTCCGCCATCATCTCCGGCACGATTCTGGTGGTGTTTGCAGACCCATTGGTACATATACTGTTCGGAAGCGTGGACGAGGTAGTGCTTGCAAAAGCCGAACAGTATTTGATCGGCATCGCCATCTCGATGGTTTTTCTGGCCATATACATGAGCGGCTTTGCGGTGTTTCGCGGGTTGGGCGAGACAAAGTGCTGCCTGCATCTGACGATTTTGATTAATCTCCTCCACTTTGTGGGAAGCTTTGTGTTTATCAACCTCATGCATTTGGATATTCTGGGAAGCGTGCTGTCTCTGAACCTGGCTCGCCTGATAGGCGCCGCAGCGTCCATGTGGATGCTGCTGTCCCCCAGAAGCATCCTGCGGGTGAACAAGCGGCACATCTTTTCGCTGGACAAAAAAATTTTGCGGGAAATTTTCCGCATAGGTATTCCCTATGGGACGGAGCAGATGTTCATGAACGGCGGCGCAATGCTGGTGCAGATCTTTATTGCACAGCTGGGAACAGTCAGCGTGGCGGCAAACGCGGTAGCCAATTCGGTCCTTTCCCTGCTCTATGCGGCTCCTTCCGCTGTGGCCTCATTGGCGATCACGGTAGTGGGCCAGTGTATCGGCGCAGAAGACAAAGGGCTGGCTCGCCGCTACGGAAAATCCATGATGTGGCTGTGTACGGTATTGACTGTTCTTTCGCTGTTGATCGGCCTGCCCCTGCTGCCTCTGATTTTAAAAATGTATCAGGCGCCCGCCAATACCGTATCCATGATCTACGGTGTGCTGGCAATCGCGGCGGTCTGTATGCCCTTTTTCTGGCCGGCGTCCAACACGATGCCAGCCATTATGCGGTCGGCAGGAGATGCTTCCTACTCGTCCTATTTCTCCTTAGTGACCATGTGGGTGATCCGGGTCGGTCTCGGTTACCTGCTGGCAATTCCACTGAAACTCGGCATACAGGGCGTTTGGGTCGGCATGTGCATAGAGTGGGCTGTCAAAACGCTGGCATTTACTCACAGATTCCGCGGGGAAAAATGGCTTTCTCATAATTCCCGTTGAGCAAAAGGGCGCAAATAGTGTTTTATAACATACCATCCTTTGAGTAGCCAACAAATCTACTGACAAAAGAGGGAGACTGTCGTCATAGACAGTCTCCCTTTCATTTTTATTGCAGCTCTCCATGGGCCAGCGCCTTAAGATTGCCGGTTTAGGGCAGTTTCTTCCGTGCCAGCTGCAAGTCCATGGTATCGTATAGGGTGATCTCGCCTCCGTTGGCGTTAATGACCTGCTCGATTTTAGAGAAAAACTCCGTTTGTCTCTGCTTCTCCAATGCGATGTGGTTAGAATACGTCCTCAGCAGGGCAACGTACTCCTTCGCAGAAAAGGTTCTTGTCCTGTGATACAGTCTGTATTCGATGTCCTCAAAGCCGTAGTGCAAAGCAATCTCCGCCCTTGTCTTTGCCATTTCCTCACTGTATTCCACCGGTCTGGAAGAAGAGGGCATATAAATCTGATACAGTTTTTGTATCTCATCTGCCAGTTCAGGTCTTCTCTTGTCCTCGAAGGGATGGTTTGCAAACCGGGCGAATACCCCACCCCTTTTCAGCATAGAAAAAACCTTCGGGTATCCAATTTCTTCCGGTATCCAATGAAAGGCGGAGGCAGAAAAAATCAAGTCACAGCATTCATTTTCAAAATCCACCTCTTCAAATTTGCCTGTAACAACGGAAAATTTGGGGAAAGCCTTGAATTTTTTCCTGCAAATCTCGGAAAAGTGTTCCCCGTATTCGACAGCTGTCAATTGGCAGCCCGTCTGTAAAATCGGCAGTGTCGCCTGCCCTCCGCCAATTCCCACTTCGACCACATTGCTGGTTTCATCAATTGAGATGAAGTCGAAAATATCCCGATACAATTCGTCCGTATATCCCGGGCGCATTTTGGCGTATGTGGAAGCTGCGGTGTCAAATGTCCATTCCAGTCCCTGGATACTCGTCATCTTTCCCATTCCTTCCTAGCATCCACGTCTGCTGCTCAACGATCCCAACCAAAAGGCGAAATGTTATTGCAGCTCTCCATGGGCCAGCGCCGTCAAATACGCGTTGATGAACCCATCCAGATCCCCGTCCATAACGGCGTTTACATTTCCCATCTCAAACCCGGTGCGATGGTCTTTCACCAGGGTGTAGGGCATAAAGACGTAAGACCTTATCTGGGCGCCCCAGGCGCGAATGTCCTCGATTTTGTCCAGATGCTCCCGCTCCTTGATCTCATAGAGCTTCGACTTGAGCATCTTCATCGCCATGTCCCTATTCTGGAACTGGCTGCGCTCGGTCTGGCAGGCAGTGACAATGCCGGTGGGAATGTGGGTGATCCGGACGGCCGAGGAGGTCTTGTTGACCTTCTGTCCGCCAGCGCCGCTGGAACGGTAGACGTCCATTTTAATGTCCTCCGGCCGGATGTCGATCTGGATGTCATCGTCGATTTCCGGCATCACCTCTAACGACGCAAAGGAGGTGTGCCGCCGCCCCGAAGCGTCAAAGGGCGACACCCGGACGAGCCGATGAACGCCGATCTCGGATTTGAGATACCCATAGGCGTTCAGCCCCTCGATGAGAATGGACGCGCTCTTGATGCCCGCCTCGTCGCCGTCCAGAATGTCCAGAACCGTCACCTTGAAATCGTGGCGCTCCGCCCAGCGGCAGTACATCCGGTACAGCATCTCCACCCAGTCCTGGGCCTCGGTGCCGCCCGCTCCCGCGTGGAAGGTGAGGATGGCATTTTTTGAGTCGAACTCCCCGGAAAGCAGGGTGCTGAGCTTTTGAGCCTCCACCCCGTTTTGCAGCGATCGTACCATCTCGTTAATCTCAGCGAGCATTCCCTCGTCTTGATCCTCTTCCGCCATTTCCAGCATGGTTTCCGCGTCCTCATAGAGGCTCAAAAGCCCGCTGTAATTTTCCAAAACCGTCTTTAACGCGCCGGTCTTTTTCAGTACCTTCTGAGAATTTTCGGTATCGTCCCAGAAATCTGGTGCGGCCGCCTCTTCCTCCAATGCGGCGACTTCCTTTTTCACGTTTTCTATCCCCAGAGCCGACGCCAATTCGTCAAGCTCCGGCTTCAGGGCCCTCAGGGCCAGCTTTTCTTCTTCAAATTGAAGCATTCCGGTTCCTCCGTCTCGCAGTATTGCTTGTTATCTTATCTATTATAATCGAGATTTAGAGTTCTGTAAAGATTTGTTTGATAAAAAGAAATGAATATGCTATACTATTATACAATATGAAAAAGCCAAAAATGGAACAAATCCCAACGAAAGGAAGTCTTTGCACAGCAAAGGCAAATCATTGCAATGTTTAAATACAAAGGCGTCCGCTGTCCTTACTGTGACAAGGAATTCACCGAGTCAGACCATATCGTTTTCTGTCCCGACTGCGGCGCCCCCTATCACAAAGAATGCGTGAAGGAAAGCGGCGGGTGCGTCCTCACTTTGCTCCATGAAAAAGGAGAACAATGGCAGCCGCCCCGTGTCCAAACCGACGAAGAAAAATACGACGGCACCGCCTTCAAACGGTGCAGCCGCTGCGGCACTATAAACTCCCCCGACAAACTGTTCTGCGAGGTCTGCGGCAACGACCTCAACAAGCAGCAGCCCGATGAAGAGCCGCCTTCTTTCAGCGGGATGAACGAAAATCCCTACGGCTCCTACCAGCAAACCCCTCCCAACTTCATGGCCTACAACCCCTATACGACTCCCTTCGGCGGCGTGAACCCCGACGAGGAGATCGACGGCCTGCCGGTGAAGGATTTGGCCCTCTACGTCCGGGACAACACTCCCTACTTCATTCCCCGCTTCAAGGTCCTCTCCCAGACCGGAAAGGGCGGCGGATGGAACTGGTCGGCCTTTTTCTTTGATTTTTACTATTTCATCTACCGGAAAATGTGGGGTATGGCAATTTTGGCCTTTGTGGTATCCGCCGTGCTGAGCATCCCCTCCCTCGTCTATTCGTTTCAGATGATGCAGGCCATCACAGCAGGATCAGACGCCATGCCCGACCTGCCCTCCTCGTTTTTGCTGGCCTCTCAGGTCTGCTCCATGCTTTCCTGGGTCGTCAAAGGGCTGTTCGGCGGGTTCGCTAACCGTCTCTACGCCCAGCAGACCTTCAAACGGGTGCATAAACTGCGAAAACAGCATCAGGATTCCCCCGACTACTCCACCATCCTGTCGGCCAAAGGCGGCACCTCCAAAGTCGGGCTGATTCTCTGCATCGTCATTCCCTTTGTCCTGTCGTTTATCGCGTCTGTCGCTTACGTATTCGCCACTATTCCATATTAATCAGGAGGTTTTTTATGATTCGACATATCGTTTTCTGGAACCTGAAAGAAGAGGCCGAAGGCCATACCAAAGAGCAGAACGCCGCCATCATCCGGGAGGGCCTTGAGGATCTCGTCGGCAAGGTGGACGGACTTCTTATGGCTGAAGTCCGCAGAAATTTCAATCCAAACGGCATGGATCTCTGTCTCGTCAGTGAATTTGAGAGCCGGGAAGCTCTGGACGCCTACCAAACAAATCCCCTCCACGTCAAAGTGAAGGAATTTGTCCACAAGGTAGTTACCGACCGAGCCGTCACTGACTGCGAAATTTAAACCAAAACCGCAGAAAGCGGGACCGCACCTGTTGCGGTCCCGCTTTTCATCCTTTTCCCCCCAAAAGCCGCCTCTCCCCCACCGAGAAAAGGCGGCTTTTTTGTTCAACTGTCTGCTTCCCAGCGCTAATCCAGGATTCTGCCGTCGGTGGAAACAGTGACTACCTGCCAGGGGATGAACTTCCCGCTTTGCTGAAGCGCCCGCTTCACCGCCTGCTCGATCCCGCCGCAGCAGGGAACCTCCATCCGTACGACGGTGACGCTCTTCACGTCGTTCTGACTGAGGATAGCAGTTAGCTTCTCGGCGTAGTCCCCTTCGTCCAGCTTGGGGCAGCCGATGAGGGTAATCCGATTGCGAATGAACTTCTGGTGGAAGTCGCCGTAAGCGTAGGCGGTGCAGTCCGCCGCGATGAGCAGGTTCGCCCCGTTAAAGTACGGCGCGTTCACCGGGGCTAACTTTATCTGCACCGGCCACTGGTTCAGCATGCTCTCCACCCCGCTGGCTGCGGGAGCCGCAGCTACCGGCATTTCCCGCCGGATGGCCTTGGAATTAGTGCCGGGACAGCCGCAGGGCAGCGGGGCTTTCTTCCCCTCCCGTTCCGCCATAGCGGCTTTGACCGCCGCTTCGTCGTAGGCAGCCGCCTCCCGCTCCTCAAAGGTGATGGCCCCGGTAGGACAGACCGGCAGGCAGTCTCCCAGCCCGTCGCAGTAATCATCCCGCAGAAGCTTCGCCTTGCCGTCCACCATGCCGATGGCCCCCTCATGGCAAGCCTGAGCGCACAATCCACAGCCATTGCATTTTTCTTCGTCGATCTTGATAATTTTTCTCAGCATCTATGATTCCTCCTAAAACTTAGCACAAACAGTCATACTTTCCGCAGTTTTCGGCAATGCTTTGGGTGAGGCCCGACGGAAATCTCGCTGGAGCGCCCTCGGAAGCCTTTCATCCAGACAGTAGCCTTGACTTGCTGACTTGATTTTACTATAATGAAAACAAAATATCTGTTGTTTTTCCAACGAAAGGACTGTTATGCTAAAATTTCAGCAAATTTTAATGGACATGCCCCTTTTCAAGGGAATTTCTGCTGAGGATTTGGAGCCGATGCTCCAGTGCTTGGGGGCGCAGTCTGCCTGTTATCAAAAAAACGATGCGGTTTTTCTCGAGGGAGCCCAGGTGCGGTCGATAGGGGTTGTGCTGTCGGGAAAAATTCAGGTAGTCCGGGAGGATTACTACGGCAACCGCAACATCGTCGCCAATTTAGGCCCGGGGGAGCTCTTTGCCGAGACTTTTGCCTGCGCCGCGGTACAGTCCGTCCCGGTCAGCGTTTTCGCCGCCGAAAAAAGTGAAATTCTGCTGCTGGACTGCAAAAAAATTCTCTCTCCCTGCCCCAGCAGCTGCGGCTTTCACAGACTGCTCATCGAAAACCTGGTCCAGGTTATGGCCCGGAAAAATTTGTTCCTCAGCGGAAAATTAGACCTCCTCTCCCGGCGCACCACCCGGGAAAAACTCATAGCCTACCTGTCCGGCGAGGCCAAAAAGGCCGGCCAAAGTGATTTTGTCATCCCCTTTAAGCGACAGGAGTTGGCCGATTACCTGGGTGTGGAACGCAGCGCCATGTCTGCCCAGCTCTGCCGGATGCGGGACGAGGGGATTTTGGAGTTTAACCGGAACCATTTCCGCCTGCTGTAGGCTCCCCGTCGAGCCGGCCAATTAATTACATGATTGATATTTATTGCAAATTGTTTTATGATAAAGCTATTCTCGTACCATGATGATTTTGAATTACTTGACATCGGAGGAATTTTATGGACACAAAATGCATTCTATTCGATATAGACGGGCTGATGGTGGACTCAGAAAAGCTCACTTTTACCCTCATTAGGGAGATTCTTCGGGAACACGGCTTTGACCTGTCCCTGGACTTTTACCGGAAAACCATCGGCCGCAATCAGAAAATCGGAGCCCAGCTTTTTACCGACGCTTTCCCCGGCATTGACGGGCAAAGGGACGTTTACGACGTGTTTGAAGGCCGTTATGAAGCGTCTGTCCGGGAAGGCCGCCTGGAGCCCAAACCCGGCCTTTTCGAGCTGCTGGATGAATTAGACCGTCGGAACATTCGCCGCGCTGTGGCCAGTTCCAACGTGGAACGGGTAGTCATGGCGAACCTAAAAAGCATCGGAGTGCTTTCCCGGTTGGACGCTATAGTCTACGATGGCCTGGTGCAGCGGGTCAAGCCCTTCCCGGACCTGTTTTTGAAGGCAGCGGAGCTTTTGGACGCACAGCCGGAGGAGTGCCTCGTCCTGGAGGATTCCACCGCCGGAGTCCAGGCCGCCTGCGCCGCCCATATCCCCGTCATCGTCATCCCAGACCTGATCCCCCCCACCGAGGAAACTCTCAAAATCTGCCTGGCTCGAATGGACAGCCTTTTGGACGTACGGGATTATATCGTCAGCCACGACATCCACGGCTAAATGCTGGAAAAATTCCTTCCTTTCCATAACTTACCTTTGCAATCCATGCAACAGATGTGCTATGCTGAAACAGCCGCAACAATCATCAGCCATCGTTCCGATGGGAGGATCGTTTGACACGGTCTCCGATCGATCCGGCCGGTATTTTGTCCTATTGCACCAGCCGGAAGTCAGAAAGGAAGGATTATTATGAAACATAAGCTTATTGCGAGCCTCCTGGCCGTGACCGCGCTGTTCTCCACTATGGCGCTGCCTGTGGGAGCTGCATCTAAAACCCATACCGTCGTCCCCGGCGACACCCTTTGGAAAATCGCTGTGAAATATCAAGTTGGGACCAGCGAAATTATCTCCGCCAACCCCCAGATCAAAAACCCCGACCTCATTTACCCCGGACAGGCTGTGACCATCCCCACTCTCGATACTACCGTCTCCTCTTACGAGCAGAAGGTCATCGATCTCGTCAACCAGATCCGTGTGCAGAATGGGCTGAAAAAGCTCACCGCCAACTGGGAATTAAGCCGGGTCGCCCGCTACAAATCCCAGGACATGAAGGACAAAAAATATTTCTCCCATACAAGCCCTACTTACGGCTCTCCCTTCAACATGATCAAAAACTTTGGAATTTCCTTTAAAACTGCCGGAGAAAACATCGCTTACGGCTACAGCACCCCGGAAGCAGTAGTCAACGGCTGGATGAACTCCGAAGGACACCGGAAAAACATCTTAAACCCGAACTACACCCAAATCGGCGTCGGATACGTGGCCAGCGGCCACTACTGGACCCAGATGTTCATCGGCTAAAAAACAAGCTGCCGGACGAAGCGCAAAAGCGTTCGTCCGGCTTTTCTTTTTGAAAAGGCGGGTTCTCTATTCTATTCAGGAAAGAGCCGCCCATTGGATTTTTCGAAAAATCGTCAAAATCCGCTTCCTTTTCCCTCCGATTGTGCTACAATAAATGCAGGTAAACTGCGTTTATCGCTGAAGAAGCCCTTTGAGGACTTCGTCCTCAATTTTGCTCGCTCATCGGCGGCAAAAACAGACTTCTTGTATAGGAATAAATGTGGTACAATAAACGTCCGATTGTGCTACAATAAATGCAGGTAAACTGCGTTTATCGCTGAAGAAGCCCT